>DAOVWW010000313.1 GCA_030636465.1 Gammaproteobacteria bacterium | reverse complement strand
TCAGCAGTCCAAATTAAATAGGAAACTGGAATACAGCCGTTTATTTAGTGAATTACTGGCAGAAAGACTGGCTTTATTCGCTCAGCCGCCTGATTTAATTATTCCCGTCCCACTGCACAGCAGCCGCCTTCGCAGCCGTGGATACAATCAGGCCTGGGAGCTGACAAAGCACCTTTCGAAGATTGCTGATATTCCAGCCAGTCACAAGCTTTGCAGCCGTATAAAGAAGACCCCTTTGCAGACCGGTCTGAAGGCCAGTGAAAGAAAACAAAATCTGAAACAGGCTTTTGCCGTAACGGGAAATGTAAAAGGCCTTCATGTCTGTGTCGTTGATGATGTCATGACGACGGGTTCTACTCTGGAAGCTATTGCAGCAGTGTTGAAAGCCGCTGGTGCCGCGCATGTTAGTGGGCTAGTTGTTGCCAGGGCCATTTTATAAAAACAAATAAAACAAAAACACCCCTAATACTAAACGATAAACAACAAACATCATCATCCCGACTCGTTGTATCAAGGTAAGAAACAAACGAATACAGACATAAGCAAATATTGCTGAACAAACCGCACCAATAGCAAAACTGCGCCAGTGAATAGGATCAGCAGATTCTGCCAGATCAGCACCTAACAGTATGCCGGGCAATATAATTGCAGGTATGGATAACAAAAACGAGAATCGCGCCGCTGCGGTACGTGTCAGGCCAAGTAACAGCCCAGTAGTTATCGTGATACCGGAACGGGAAGTACCGGGTATCAATGCCAGTATTTGTGAACCACCAATCAGTAGAGCATCCTTCCAGCTCAGTGAGTGTTCATCTCTCTCTCTCTTGCCGATAAAGTCTGCCCAACCTAAAAGCAGGCCAAAAATTATTGTTGTCGCGGCAATAACAAGAGGTGATCGTAATTCACCACCGACAGCTACCTTCATCAACACCCCGCCTATACCGAGTGGTATCGTACCGATGACTACTGCCCAGGCAAGCTTTGAATATTCGGTATTGGGTCGGCCAGCCAGGGTCAGCCCCCAGTCACGTATCATCGGGATCAGGTCATGACGAAAGTAGAACAACACAGCCGCCAGGCTGCCGACATGAACCGCAACATCAAAAGCCAGACCCTGGTCCGGCCAGCCTAACAGACGAGGCAGTAAAATAAGATGTGCAGAGCTGGAGATTGGCAGGAATTCAGTAAACCCCTGTACCGCTGCCAGCCAGATGGCATGTAAATCAGACATTACAATTTCCCTCTCATGTCTCTGAAAGCAAAACCAGACAGTGGCTGACCAAAGTCTTTACCGAGGGCAATAACTTTGAACAATTCCCCCATTTCAGCAGGTGATGTCAGCATTTGTATTTCATGATTCATTTTTAATTGTTCTTTCGTTAGCTTTTCTTCATTTAAATTATCTATCGGCATCAACTCTGTCAGTCCTGAACCGAGCAGGAAGTTCGCCTGGGTGGTATACCCCAGAACATCCATCTCAGCCGCAACGGTGGCCTCAGCGACAGCAGTAAAATCTACATGTGCGGTAATATCCTGAATTCCAACCAGGCTTAAAGGATCACCATGAGAGTGGTGACGATAATGGCACATCAATGTCCCGGACGTGCGCTGAGGATGATAGTACTCATGCCTGGGAAAGCCATAATCAAATAACAAAACAACACCCTGTCGCAGGCTCTCTGCAAGCATGGCGATCCAGCCATCGATGGCTGGGTTCAATTCGGAGCTGTAGCCTGCGGGCAAATCCAGATGTGCGATTTGCTCTACTAGCTTGCCATCTGCCTGCTTCGAATCCCATTGAAAACCATCTCCCGATTTTTTAATCAGATATTGCAGTGCAATGCCTTCATTATTGATAGCAAACATCTCTACCGGCATCGCATCAAGGACTTCATTGGCCAAAATGACACCGCTGATAGCTTGTTCCGGCATACTATCCAGCCAGACGAAACGCTCAATATGTTGAGGAACCTGCTGGCGTATTGTCTCCTGCTGGCGCTGCTGTAAATCAGGGGAGGCTTCCAGGATGAGATAACGTTCAGGCAATGCGTCGAGATGCTCCAGCTCTTTAAGCAGGCTAACTGCCAACCTGCCGCTACCGGCACCAAACTCGAGAACATCACTCTCTCCATCTATAGCACTTAACACCTGTGCCACCTGTCGAGCCAGACAACGACCAAATACATCACCCAATTCAGGTGCTGTAACAAAATCACCGTCTGCACCGAAGCGACGTTGACCCGCAACGTAATACCCCATAGCAGGTGCGTAAAGTGCCAGGTTCATAAACTCGGAAAAGGCTATCGCTCCACCGTTTTCTTTTATCACCTGCTGAATCTGCACCGCCAGCTTGTGACTGTGTTCTGCAGAGGTCTTTTCTGGCCTGGGTAATCCAGATATATCCTGTGGTGGGAAATTTATATACATTATTTATAAGGGTTTTAGATAAGAAATGATTGAGATAAATTTCAATAAATCTGGACAAGTTTAATCAGGATGAATATATTGATCGGGAGTATTATAACTGCCTCCCAGCTCCTTAGCACTAATCATCTGTGCAGAGAGATCCCGAGCGATTAATCATGTACAGTCCTGAATTTATTTTGCCCTGTAACAGCCCGAAATCAAATATAATCAATACTGTATTTAGGAATACCACCAAGATAGAGATGATGCGTGAATCCATTCATGCTGTTGTATTGATGACATCTGCAGTAATGCAGGTGATAGATTGCTATAAGGAACACTAGCAGCGACGAATGAGTTTCGTTGATAATCAGATTTTCTAAATAGAAAAATTCGCATAATAATCATGAATAAAAAGAAAAGCTTTTTCAATCAAACTCAATTCTGGGGATTTACTCTTCTGGTA
>DAOVWW010000163.1 GCA_030636465.1 Gammaproteobacteria bacterium | reverse complement strand
TTTTTTGCTTTCTCATAGTTTTTTTTAGCTTCCCGTTTTTCCTGCACCTCACCCTGGATAACACGCTCACCTATTTTTAACGTCATCGCATGCACTGCAGCGGTTTCAGGCATCGGGAAAACATATTTTGCATTTACCCATTGCGTCGATGGGTTGGAAAACTTTTGCTGCAGCCTTACACGTGCAGTCATTGCAGTAACGTTGAGCTGGATTTCCATCGACAGCAAGATTGACTCACTCTCGATACCCGCTTGATCAATTAATATTAAACGACCGCTGCCTGCTTCTTTCCCTTTTTGATCAGCGAATAGCTGTGGCGAAAATATCACACTTAAAATCAGCAGCACTAAGCTGCGCTGAAGTTTTTTTATTCTCATGATGCACACCCCCCCGGTGGGTAAAATTTCTGCTGCCGGACAATCCAGAGCAACATGCGGGGATACTAATAGCCGAAGATGGGCTTAGACTGTATTTTAGGTGTGCTTTTGTGCGGCTTTTGTGGCTATTTTGTGCAGTTTGAATTTTGCCATTAGATTAGCGTTTTTTCACCTGTGGCTTACCTGATTTGATTCACTATTAACCCTTACTCCCAGACTCCTCAGTTCTCAGTTCTCAGTTCTCAACCTTAAGATGCAACGGTTTAATACCCAAAGCACCCAGTCGCTTGACGACATCTTTTTTTGTTTTTGTGTTGCTGTATGGGCCTAATCTGACTCTGTAAAACTGACCTTTTCCATCAACCGATATTTTCTCTATCCGCGAAGATAAACCATTAAGTGCCAGCTTTGCTTTTAGTTTATCAGCATCTTTAAATGATGAATAAGAAGCGGCCTGTAAAATATAAGTAGACTCTTTTACCTGCTTTTTAGCTGGCTTCTGTACATTGTGGATAAACTGTTTTTCATCAACCACAGTTTCGTACTCTGGCAGCACGGTGTAAAAATCGTATACAGGTTTGGGGTCATCTGCCTTTTTTGTGCTTTTTCTTTCTACGGTATCCGGAATAGTGGCCCGGCTTTTAACAAGGTTTTTGATACCTGCACCCAGGGTCATTTTCATACCACTGGCATAGATGTACATACCGCCAAGACTCAATACTATGCCTGCCATCATGCCTGCAATGAAGCCAGGCCAGCGACTACCCGTTGATGGTCCTGACTTGCGTGTGGCGCCCTTGCGTTTTCGTGCTTTTTTTCTTGGTGGCATTACATACTCTCAGGCGCGGATACGCCCAGTAAGTCCAGACCGCCAGCAAGTACCTGACGTATTGCCTGAATTAACACCAGTCTTGCATTTCTAAGGCCTTCATCATCAATCAGAAATTGATGTGCGTTGTAGTAAGTATGGAATGCATTGGCCAGATCACGCAGGTAATAAGCGATCTGGTGCGGCTCATGGTTTTTTGCCGCGCTTTCAAGCACTTCCTGGTAACGCAGCAGCTGGCTCATGATTTCTTTTTCATGATCTTCTGTCAGTAATTCGAATTTGGCATTGTCAGAATCCGGTGCCGGCATACTTCTTTCAGTCAGTTGTGCCAGCACACTACAGATTCTGGCATGTGCATACTGCACATAATAAACCGGGTTATCACTGGACTGCGATTTAGCTAAATCCAGATCGAAGTCCATATGCTGCTCACACTTACGCAATACATAAAAGAACCTGGCCGCATCGTTACCGACTTCATTGCGCAATTCTCGCAAGGTGACAAACTCACCTGAGCGCGTGGACATGGCCAGTTTTTCACCACCACGGTAGAGAATGGCAAACTGTACCAGTAAGACTTCAAACCGGTCTTTGTCAGCATTTAACGCCTGCAGTGCAGCCTTTACCCGGGCGACATAACCATGGTGATCAGCCCCCCAGATATCAATCAGGCGATGATAGCCTCTATCCAGCTTATCCAGGTGGTAGGCAATGTCAGAGGCAAAATAAGTCGTTTGCCCATTGTCTCTGACCACGACACGGTCTTTTTCATCTCCAAAATCTGTTGAGCGGAACCACTTTGCGCCCTCTTTCTCATACAAGTAACCGTTTTCATCCAGCGTCTGAATTGCTTTCTCCATTTCACCGCTGTGATGCAGACTGCGCTCGGAAAACCAGTTGTCGAACTCAACACCAAACTCCGACAGGTCTCGCCGGATATTGTCAGTTATCTCGTTCAAACCCTGATCAAAAACCACTTCATAATCGCTGCCCAGTAATTCTTTTGCCCGATTTATCAGGCCATCGATATGAAGTTCCTTATCGCCACCCAGTGGTTCATCGGGTGGCACGCCGACAAACACATCATCTATCTTGCGGTGTAAATCATTGCCCCTGCTACGGTGAATACTTGCTGCAATATCCCAGACGTAATCCCCCTGATAGGCATTGGCAGGAAAATCCATTTCTTCCCCGCAAAGTTCCAGATAGCGTAACCAGACACTAACAGCCAGTATATTCATTTGCCGACCGGCATCATTTACATAGTATTCTGTATGGACATCGTAACCTGCTGCACGTAACAGGCGCGCCAGGGCATCACCATAAGCGGCACCACGACCATGGCCAACATGCAAGGGGCCGGTCGGATTGGCTGAAACAAATTCAACAATCACCTTCTGCCCTGCACCCATATCGGTATGCCCGTAACGGCGGCCTTCAGATAGTACATCCCTGATTGCCTGGTATAAGGGTTCATCAGTCAGATAGAAGTTGATAAACCCCGGGCCGGCCAATTCAATTTTGGCAATTATTTTCGTATCAGGCAGTTGATCAACTATTTGCTGCGCAAGGTCACGTGGCGCACATCTGGCATGTTTTGCTAACACCATGGCAATATTGCAGGAGTAATCACCGTGTTCCTTCTGGCGTGTCCTCTCAATACTAATTTCAGGCAGATCAATAGCAGGCAATAGATCATCAGCGATCATTGCTTTAAGCACATCGGCAACAAGTAACTGTAGCTGTTGTTTCAACTTCATTGTGAGTGTTTCTTCAGACGGTCAACTGGGGGGCGGATTATAGCATTTCTGATCTTCATAACATTAGAGAGCCTCTGATTAATTACAACATGCCTCTACCAGGTGTATTACAGATGTTCCCTAGTAAAGGTCTACCGGATCCACGTCCAGTGACCAGCGCACATGACGCGTCTGGCGTGCCCTTTCAATCACGCCGCGCCATTGATTTAGAAAAGTATGCAGTGGCTTTCTTGATGTAGCCTGCACCAGTAACTGTGCACGGTAACGCCCTGCCCTTTTTTCCATTACCGATGCTATCGGTTCAGACAATTTAACACTTTCCATTTTCTGGTTCGCAGCAATAAGCATTTTTGCCTGCTGATGCATCTGCTCCAGAAACATGAGTGCTTTCTGCTGTTCCATCGACTCTGCTCTTAACAGAGCGATATGAGAATAGGGTGGATAATCAGCACTTTTACGTTCTGCCAGGGCCATGTCTGCAAATGCACGGTAATCATGTGCAGCAACCGCCTGCAGCCAGGGGCTGTCCGGGTAGCGAGTCTGTACCAGTGCCACGCCGCGCTTATCTGCTCGCCCTGCTCTGCCCGCCACTTGTGTAATTAACTGGAACAAACGCTCATTGGCACGAAAGTCAGAGGAAAATAGCAGTTGATCACTATCAAGAATTCCGACCAGGCTTAATTTTGGAAAATCGTGCCCCTTAGACAACATTTGCGTGCCCACCAATACATCGACTGCACCACTATGAGCCCGGTTCAGGCGTTCTTCCAGCTCCCCTTTACGACGAGTTGTATCTCTGTCTATCCTTTCTATCGATGCATCTGGAACCATCTGCTGAATTGTTTGATGAATATTTTCTGTTCCCTGACCTATGGTCACCATATCGTTACCACCACATTCTGTGCAACGCTTTGGCCAACGACTTGTTTGTCCGCAATGATGGCACACCATCCTGCTGTCTTTCTTATGCCAGGTCATACGAGCATCACAGCGCGAACACTGGACCAGTGCATTGCACGTCGAACAACAAACGGCAGGGGCAAATCCTCGACGATTTATAAACAGCAGACTCTGTAGCCCCTGTTTCAGGCACTTCCTGACACCTTCGCGCAATGGAATACTAATTCCATTTTCCAATGGCTGCTTGCCCACATCCAGTAGGTGTATGTCGGGCAAGCCGCCAGCCGTGGCGCGCTGCTCCAGAGTTAAAAGCTCAAAACGTCCCTGCTGTGCGTTGTGCCAGCTTTCAAGTGATGGTGTTGCACTGCCCATGACTACGGGTATTCCTTCCATACTTGCCCTTTTGATTGCCACATCACGCGCATGGTATCTAAAACCATCCTGTTGCTTGAAAGAGCCATCATGCTCCTCATCAAGGATGATAATTCCCGGACGGGCCATTGGCACAAACACTGCTGAACGCGTACCAATCAGTATCGATGATTTACCCTGACGTGCTCTTTCCCACGACTGCATACGCTGGGTATCATTCATTCCTGAATGCAGGACATCTATGTCCACACCAAAACGTTCTTTAAACCGGTTGAGCAATTGTGGCGTCAAGCTAATTTCCGGTACCAGCACCAGTGCCTGTAGATTAGCCGCTAGCACTTCAGCAATGCAACGCAGGTAAACTTCTGTCTTGCCACTGCCGGTAATACCAAAAAGCAAAAAACACTTAAAGCGGTTTAAGCTGGCCGTAATGCTATCAATTGCCAGGGACTGGTCATCGCTGGCTTTCAGCGCAGGCTGGCAAACTGCATCAGGCTTTGCAACCAGTTCTAGCTG
>DAOVWW010000025.1 GCA_030636465.1 Gammaproteobacteria bacterium | reverse complement strand
TTGCTCCTCGCAATGACGATGCATCAGAGATACCTTAGTTCTTAACTTTCTACAATCTCCCTCCTCAAAACTCCCGAAGCGTATATTTACTGATTCCCATCAGTATTTACCCTGATACAACTAGTGAATTTTTAGGTCTATGCTTGGTTCAGAAGTGCACTAAATAAAGCACTCACAAAAATTAAGAAATCTATACGATTCACTAAATGAGGGTCTAAATAATGAAAATCTCCAGCCTGGTTCTAACCGGTCTTATTCTTTCCACTACAAGCATGCTCACCGCTAATGCGGATGATTTTATTTTTACCGCACCACCACGTGAAAAACCGAATGCGGGTGCTGCTCTCTATGGACCTATTGCAGACTATCTCACCGCAACAACGAACCATACGTTTACCTACAAACACCCTGACAACTGGCTTTCATATATGAAAGGCATGCGTATGGGCGAATATGACATGGCATTCGATGGACCACATTTTGTCAGCTGGCGTGTTGCCGCGGTGGAGCATACCCCGCTGGTACGCTTACCCGGTAAACTGGAATTTGTTGTTATTTCAAGAAAAGACAATGCGAACATCAACAAGCTCCAGGATCTGGCCGGTAGACCAATCTGCGGCCATGCCCCACCCAATCTGGCCACTCTGACCATGCTCGACCAGTTTCAAAACCCTGCCCGTCAACCAAGAATAGAGGTTGTCCGTGGCTTAAAAAATGTATATAGCGCAATGGTTGATAAAAAATGTGATGCCGCTGTTATCCCTGCAAAAATATATAACAAGCTGAACAAAAAGGATGAGCAAAAACTTACTCAAATACTTTTTAAAAGCACAGGTTTGCCACATCAGGCTATCAGTGTAGCTTCAGTAATTCCGGCAGATGTGCAACAAGAAATACGCACAGCCTTACTCAGCCCTGAAGGTATAGTCGCCACCGAAAAACTACGTAAACGCTTTGCCGGTGGTAAAGAAATGATCGGTACGGACACGGCAGAATATGAAGGATATGGCTTTTTATTAAGTGATTACTGGGGCTTTGAACTGGATGAAGATGAAATAGTGGTCTCAGAAGGTAGTGAAACACCCGCTAGCAGCTTAAAGCAGGCTGCCGTATCAACAAGTTTGGTTAGTGCTGCTTCTCAATAACAGTTTGTTATTACTATTAAAATAATTTGATAGTCCCAGGGCAACGCTATGTATGCATAGCGTTGCCCTTTATACTGGGTGAATGAGATTTCACCAACCCCTCTTAATAGTCTTTGTCAGCCTGCTTCAGTTAGTTTCCTCCTGTAGTCACCGTGCGCCCAGCATCCCTCTGGATCTGCAATGGGAGAGCAATCAGAAACAAAACGATACACTTATAATATTTCTGCCTGGTGTGCGTGATAACAAACAGGACTTCATCGATAAAGGACTGTTTTCTCGTCTGCAGCAATCAGGAATAAAAGTTGATATGGTCGCCGCTGACCTGCATCTTGCCTACCTGGAAAACAATACATCCGTTCAACGCCTGCATGAAGACATCATTCTTCCGGCACGGTCTAATGGCTATAAAAAAGTCTGGCTGGTTGGCATATCTCTAGGCGGGTTGAACGCCCTGCTCTACCAGAAAAATAGACCCGAGGATATCTGCGGTCTGGTTTTACTCTCGCCTTATCTTGGTGAAAAAAAGATCAGTAATGAAATCATTCAAGCCGGAGGCATTGTAAAATGGCAACCCACAAAAGGTGAGTGGTTTGAATGATGAAGAGGCTCTCTGGATATGGTTAAAAAAAGCCAACTTGAATAATGTTTACCTGGGCACAGGTTCTGAAGATCGTTTCTACCCCCTTCATCAGCAACTTGCCGAGCTACTACCGGCTACAAACACGAAAATAATTAATGGAGCTCATCACTGGCCAGTCTGGCCGCAGCTGTGGAAAGATTTTGTGACAACAATGCAGGCAGAAAAAGGTTTTGAGCAATGTATTGATTTGAAGCATCCTTTATAATTTCAAACTATATATTAGCGGGATCCTCTGATGTGCCGTCATTGCGAGCGAAGCGCGGCAATCTTATGGGTTAGTAATTAATAGCTAGAAGATTGCCACGTCACTTCGTTCCTCACAATGACGAGCTTCATTGAATCATTCATAGCCCCAAAGAATTTAAAGTCCCAGAAAATGAAAAAAGACCTGTTCAAACACAAGCCACTTACCGCCTATGATGCTATCTACGAGGCACAGAAGATTGCCTATGCACCGCTTATATTCCAGGCAGTAAGAACAATGCGCGAACTTGGCGTATTGACTCAGCTGGATGATCATAAAGCAGGGATCACTTCAAAAGAGATAGCCAAAAACCTTTCTCTCAGCACCTATGCTGTAGATACCCTGCTGGAGAGCGGCTTGAGCTGTGGTGTCGTTAATATTGATGAAGACGAATTGTATAACCTGAGCAAGACGGGCTTTTATCTGCTGCATGATGAAATGACCCGCATCAACATGGATTACAATCATTACATCTGTTACCAGGGCATGTATAAACTGGACGAAGCCTGCAAAACAGAAAAGCCGGCTGGCCTCAGTGTATTTGGTGAACAGTGGGAAACTCTCTACCAGGCCCTGCCTCACCTTCCCGAAAAGATAAAAAACAGCTGGTATGCCTTCGACCATTTTTATTCCGACGCCGCCTACCCGATCGTCTTGCCCATAATATTTGAGTCAAAACCGAACACACTAATGGATATCGGTGCCAATGTCGGGAAGTTCTCCATCCTTGCAGCACAATATAATCCTGACATCCGCATCACCATGGTCGACCTCCACGATCAATTACAAAATGCCATCAACAACGTAACTGAAGCGGGACTATCGGAACAAATTGGTTCACTGGCAATGGACTTGCTGGAACCATCACAAAACTTCCCTGACGGCATCGATGTCTACTGGTTAAGCCAGTTCCTGTCGTGTTTTGGTAAAGATGAAATCATTAGCATATTGCAACGAATTGCCGATGTGATGGGAGAAGAACAACACCTGTATATATTAGAAACCTGCTGGGACCGGCAACAGCATGAGGCTTCGGCCTATTCGCTGATCAATACCTCGCTGTACTTTACAGCCATAGCCAGTGGAAACTCGAAGATGTATCACTCAGATGAACTGATTGACTGCGTCAACCAGGCAGGACTTAGTGTTCGTCGTATTCACGATAACATTGGGATCTGTCATACTTTGTTTGAATGTGGCAAACCTGGGCCTACTCAGGGATAGAAAAACCAGTGAGTCGGCTTAGTATTAGTCTAAGCCGACCCACATGGAAAACCAGATACAACGACAAAGCTGCTAAACCACTGTCACTCGTATCTGTCTCTGGAACTTACGTATCTGTTGTCAGAGGGCCCTTATTGAGAGTTTTTCCTTTAACTGACACGGGAAAGAATCTGGCGGTGACCTTCATATAGCTTAGATAACGACTACCATGCGTTGCTATCAGATCTTTCTCTTCGTGATACACACCAATCAGTATGTAAGCAGACATCCCTACAGCGAACAATAAATGTCCAACTGTCATAACCGGTGTAAACCAGATACCGATAAATACTCCGGTCATAATTGGGTGGCGAATAATCTTGTATAAAGCGCTGAGCTTAAATGACAGCGGCGTATATTCTCGGCCTCTAAAATACAGCCATACCTGACGCAGACCAAAAAGGTCAAAGTGATTTATCAAAAAGGTTGAAACAAACACCAGCACCCAGCCGCTTAGACCGATTGCCAGCAAGGTATTATAGAGAACGACATTTTCAGCTTGCCAGATGATCCCGGGCATCGGCTGCCATAGCAGACACAAAGTAAAAGTAACAATGGCTGTTCCCAGTAAAAATGTACTTCGTTCAATCGCTGGCGGTATATACCTGGACAGCCATTTCTTGAATGCTGGCCTGGCCATAATACTATGCTGCAACCCAAATAAGCTCATAAGTCCAATGTTAATGGCTCCGGTCAAAAACACATTACCCGGCTCACCTGAATCAATCGTTAGCGGTACAAATAAATTAAATACAAATGCAATCAGATAAATTAGTGCAGCTGATCCTAGTGCATAATTTACGATGCCATAAAATAATACAATTAGCTTTTTCATCTTCATATTCTCCTATTTCCTGGTAGCACTTATATTCAGGAACTCGCCTCTAATTTCAGTACTGCCATCAGTGGCTATATTGTGTGCCTGAAATAATTCTTCCATCTCTTCACGCAAGGTGATCTGAGAACTTTCATCTATGCAATCAAACGCCCGCTTTACCGGGCCGAATTGTTCCCTGAAGAGCTCCACTAATTTCCTGACATCAAAGGGGTAGGTCCAGCTCGGATAGTATTGGCGTTCTAATGAATAGTCTGTGAAATATTCATCCAGACGCTCCATGACTTTCTCTTCGATACCCCATAACGCTGGTGATTCAACACCGGGGGGTGGCGGCGCATAGCCGGCAACACATTTGAACATTGATGCGGCAAAGCCACCGGGTGTCCAGTTGGCCATATGCAGGCGACCGCCGGGTTTGCAGACACGCGCCATTTCACTGGCCGTTTTTTTATAGTCGGGAGCAAACATGGCACCTATCAAACTTACAACAACATCAAATTGATTGTTGTTATAGGGAAGATCTGCAGCATCTCCAACGTCAAACTGTACAGACAGGTTCTCATACTGTGCCCGTTCACGAGCGTATTCAATCAGGTTCTCAGCAATATCTATGCCCGTTACATTCAGACCGTTCCGTGAAGCTGGTATAGCTGTTTGACCTGATCCACAGCCGATATCGAGCAGCTCGGCATCCTTACTGATATTCCATCCATTAAGAATTTCTGTTGCACCTGCTTCCATATAGGTAGCAAACTTGGCGTAATTGCCATCTTGCCAGGTAGCTTTCATTTTTGTTTTTATTAGTGGTAGATTGGGTATCGTTTGCTGACTGGTTTCAACCATCATGTCTTCGATTGTTTGCGCTGTTGCACTCATGTCTTCGTTCCTCTGTAGTTGTTGTGAATTGAAGATTAGGTAAAACTGAGTAAAAATTTACGGCGAAACCTTGATGATTCTTCGATGCTTACTCTATGAATAAAGAAATCAATAAGTTACGATCAAACAGTCTTATAAATAAGTGATGTTCAATCGAATATAAACATGTCAGAACAATCTAAAATAAATCTTGAACAGGCATTTTATGTAGGAGAATGGCGCGTTGAGCCTGATACGGGACGCATTAGCCGGGAGAATGAAACACACAAAATAGAACCCAAGGCGATGACGGTGCTGGTTTGCCTGGCAAGGCAACAGGGTCAGGTTGTTTCCAGGGGCAGCCTTGAGCAACAGGCCTGGCAAGGTGTAGTGGTAGGGTATGATTCTCTCGCAAGCGCCATAATAAAACTTCGCAAGGCATTTGGTGACGACTCAAAAGCCCCCTCGTATATTGAAACTATTCCGAAGAAAGGCTATCGACTACTTTGCCCGGTCAGCAGCAAACTTCAAGCTGAAAGTGTTTCTGAAATTCAGCAGGAAATTGATCAGAATAAAGCCAGGGTCAATAAAAAACTGCCTGTTTCTAAGCTATCGATAATTGTTCTCGGGTTATTTATTCTGCTAGCTTTTTTTGTATTCCTGGCGAAGGAAGTCTTTTATCCATTAGTTTCTCAACAAGATTCAGAAACATCGATATCTGACCTCACCCAGCCAAAGCAGCAATCATCAGAACAACCCATAATTGCAGTTTTACCTTTCAAAAATATCAGTGATGATGTGCAGCAGGATTATTTTAGCGATGGCATTACCGCTGACCTGATTACCGACCTGTCAAAGATTTCAGGGCTGTCTGTTATTGCACGTAATTCGGTGTTTGGTTTTAAAAATACCGATGTATCCATCCGTACTATAAAAGAGGAACTGGATGTTGATTACGTGGTTGAAGGCAGTATTCGTAAAGTTGGCGACCAGGTAAGAATCACTGCCCGCTTAATTGATGCAAGCAATAGCATTAACATATGGGCCGGACGATTCGATGGGGAATTAAATAATATTTTCTCGTTTCAAGATAAGGTGACTGCACAAATCATTAATTCACTGGAAATAAAATTAACCGAAAAAGACCGTAGCAGACTTGCCAATAAGTACAGCAATAGCATCGAAGCCTATGATCAGTTTTTACGTGGCAAACAAAATTTATGGCTATCTTCTCGCGAAGGTATGCTTAATGCCAGGGAAGACTTCCTGAAAGCCATTCAACTTGATGACCAGTTTGCACGTGCTTATGGAAACCTGGCACTAACTTACGTATATGACTATATGCATGGCTGGACAAATGATGATGAGCAGGCATTACTTAAAATGCATGAATACGCAGATAAAGGCATTGCCACAGACCCGCAGCTGCCACAGGTTTATTGGGTAAAAGGATTCGCAGATATATTTACACACGACTATCAGCAATCATTAAAACATGCACAGACAGCGATAGATCTCGACCCGGGGTTTGTTGATGGCTACGGTCTATTCGCTACAACACTCAATTATGCAGGAAAGCCTAAACAGGCGGACAAGATCATGCGTAAAGCGATGAAGTTGAACCCGAACTATCCCGCTATCTACAATGTAATTCATGGTGAAATATTATTTAATATGCATGATTATAAAAGTGCTATTGAAAATTTCACCTTCGCCCTGGAGGCCAACCCTGAAAGTGAAGAGCCAAGGATATGGCTGGCCGCTGCCTACGCACATTCAGGCAATCAGGAGGAAGCAAACTGGCAGCTTGAACAACTCAGAATGAGCGGCCGCAATCTATCATTGCAGCGGCTGGAAACAGTCATCCCCCTCAATGATCCAGAGCAACGCAAACATTTCATTGACGGCTTGTATAAGGCAGGGTTGACGACTGAAGAATAAAAACTCCGCGAAGTTGCGTGTATCGCTGAGCAATAATTTATTTACAGATTTTTCAGTGGTGACCTTTTGAATATTTTTTCCATATCCCAGCGGATACCAATTGTGTAAATATTACCAACAGTCTCGCCGTCGCTACTTCTGCCGTCATCTATTCTGGCGTTGAAATAAATCATACGGCGGAACTCATCAAATGTATAACGCAGACCGATGAGACCGTAATCCAGCTTGTATTGACCTGCCTGTTGCTGATCTTCATCTGGATGAAGTGAATTGTAGCCACCCGTCATCCACCAGCGGCCATGCAAATTGTATTGACCGTAGAACTCCCATCCATAGCCATCAAAGTAGACATTCTTATCCGTAGTTTCATGGTTTTCAAGACGACTGCCTATCAAACCGAGATACCACTTATCACTATACCAGCGGGTCCCTAGAATCAGCGCCTCGGCGTCACCGTCGATGCCTGCATTGGATATTATCGGGCTCGACTTATCATGGACATTTGCATTGTTGTAGGCGACGCCAAACGTGTAGCCATTTTTTGTATTTAGGATGGCACTGATGCCATAGGCTGTGCCGTAATAAGCATTCTCAATATCAGGTATTGGTTCACCATGCTGGACCTGTATATTTAAGTTGAATGGTTTGATGTTCCAGCTATCCGGGAAAAAGTCGATAAACCATCTTGTCTGCAAAACCTTATCGGCGCGACCGGTACCCGTTGCCCCGCCGTCTGTCCCGGCATTAAATGTGCCGCTTGCATCACCTCCCGTGCCCTGAAAACGGTCAGTAAAGCTTGCAACCTTGTAGTAGGTCGACCAGTTCTTTCCATACCTGGCAATCAAATTCGGCCCGTCGTATCCAATATACGCCAGCCGTTCAAATATATCGCTACGCCCTTCTTTGGATGCGCTGCTCGGATCAATTAGCTGATCTACTCTGTCTAGCACGTTAAAACCGACTTCGGCACCAGCAAAGATCCACCTTTTTGGAAATATCTGCCAGTGGCTCTCAACCCCTACTCTTGAGCTGCCATCTCCCCAGACAGCGCCAGCAGCAGTATCACGATAGTGGATCCGTACACTGCCATAAAACCGCAAGGTATTGGGTTCCGCATACCAAAGGCTTTCTCGTTCTTCCTTATCAACTTCTTTTGCTGCTAAAGGATCTTCTTCGGCCGAAAGTTCACGCTTATTGGCCTCAGCGATTTCAGACTCCTCATTCTGAGAGGAGTCTGGCATAGCAACAGGAGCCTGTGCTAATGCAGTAAAAGATGAAAAGAGGCAGACGCACAAGGCTAACAAAGAGGTGCCGTAGTTACGCTTCAGATGTGGAAGTGTGTAAATCATTTATGTCGCTTTTGCTGTAGTGCAATCACCCCTGCTTATAATTTATCTGAAAAACCCTGGCGCTATATTCCGGGCACAAAATGCATTGCTAACGCCTACACCAACAACCATGAGCTGCTCGCATCGGGTGAACTCGGTATGTTTGAAAGCCTGTACTTACATATGGTTGATGCAGTGGGTATTGTGCATTCCGTAATTCTAAGAATACAGACCATGATACTGCCCGTTAAAATGCTGGTCTTTGCCGGGCATTGATTAAGGGCACCCTTAAACTTTCATAACCATGCAGAACTTTGGCCGGCAAAAGTTCGGCAAGCAGATCAGTCTGATTCAGGAGGCCAGCACCTCAATACCCGGTGGTACACGCACACTCCGGTGCTTTTTGATCCTGATCTCTATGTCACGATCCAGCCGCAGCATAAATTCCAGCAACTTAGTCATTGAGAACTCCTTAAGCTGTCCACGCAAGAGCCGAGAGACCTTGGGCTGGTCAATTCCCAGCAACTTAGCGGCTTCAGTCTGGTTGAGATGCCGGTGCTTGATGATGCTGCCAATTTTCCTGGCCAGTTCAGCTTTGGCAAGTAATTCGACAGGTTCAGCCATGCCAATATCTGCAAAGACATTACCACTGCTTATTTCATGTTCAATTTTACTCATACTTCACCTCATTAATTCCTGATGCAGTAATTCTGCATCCTTTAGCCGTGCCCGAATCTTGTCCATATCGGGCTTCGGTGTCGCAATGCCTTTTTTGGATTTCTTCTGAAAACAATGTAATACGTATACATAGCCCTCAAACTTTACCGTATAGACTGCTCGGTAAGTACCACCCTGATGATCTTCGACAACTTCAAGTGTTTTGGCACCACCAAACCCCTTCAAAGGCTTGGCATCGAGGTGCTTCTCTCCATGCTGAGCAAGGTGAAGCGCATAGGCAAAGACATTCTTGACGTCTTCTGGGAAGACAATCAGATCCTTCTTTGATGATCCAATCCAGATCAGGGTCTTCTCAGATTGCTGCATATGCTAAATATAGCATACTCTACCTCTCCTGTTAGCACATGGTCTTTGTATTTTTCAGCCAGTGGTTTTTCTTTAAGCAACAAATCAAGCACTGAGATAAAAGATTCATCCAGAGTTTTCCGATGGCGGCCCCTGGCTTCTCGTTTATAATCTTGCTTAAAATTTTAGGGCACCTCTATTAAGTCTGGATATTTCAGATTACATTCAGAATTGTTCATATCAAGGCAAGGATTGCACGTAATGCTAGCTATTGCGAAGATACTTAACGCAGAGATGGGCGGTTATGGATGTGAGATGAATATTCATGACTTAATAGAGGTGCCCTTTAGTCCTCTCAAACTTCACTTCGACAAATCGACCATAAGATCATCGACACTATCAAAAGTGTCCAATTTATCATTACGCGCTTCACGCATCGCCTGAATGGTTTCTTCATTGGGAATTAATGGTTCAAAAGGTAGCGTCTTTTCAATCGCAACCCTCGTTAACATCAATCTAAAAGCATCGGATACTGTCAAACCCATCGTTGCCAGCACCGTTGCCGCTTCTTCTTTTATCTTCTCATTAATACGAGCACGAACAACTGCATTTTCAGCCATAATAAACACTCTCTATAATGAGCTACATTGTAGCCCAATTATCCTTTAAAAACAGTTGTCGCCTACACTCATCTACCTTCTATTACTTCGGTCAGCGGAGTACCAATAGCACCGGACGGCAGTTTAACGCCAAGATAATTCGATAGCGTCGGCGCTATATCATAGGGTGTTACTGCGCGGCTCACTGTGGCGGGTTTCACACCTGCACCAGCAAAGATCACCGGAACATACGTATCATAACGCCAGGG
>DAOVWW010000188.1 GCA_030636465.1 Gammaproteobacteria bacterium | reverse complement strand
TGGAGATGAGGGCAACATTCTACGTCGATGATCCAGCGAAAGAGGCCTCTAGCTTTGCCGTTGGTGACTATGAAGAGGCGCAGAAGCTCCCTGGCTTATTAGAAGAGGGTGAGATCACAATAGCGGAACGTGTAAAAGGTTTTTAATTTGACCTGTACATGCATAGTGAATAATCAAGTTATTTCTCCCCGCGGGGAGCGGGGAGAGAGCTTGCTCACAATAGATAGTTAAAGAACACTTTGTTTAATAAGTCGGGCAAGAGTTGTAGTACAGAAGCGGTGGCTTGAATAAGGTGTTTTTTGTAGCGAGGAGACCATGATGAATAATGACAAACTGAAAAGATGCATAGTTGTAATGGCAAGTTTGGGTATTATGTTGGCGGGTTCATCGGCTTTTTCAGCGGAAAAGCGATGTAAAGCCGGGGGCAAAAAAGTAGAGTGCCCCACCCAAAGTGATAAGGCCTTGAGAGAGGCATCAGAAGCCTACCTGAAAGAAGCAAATGATATGGCGGCAGGTAAAGCGGGTAGTACCTATGGTATAGCACCGTTTGATTATCTGACCGGCGTGGGTAAACGAACTACATCTACTACCCTGACAGCAGGCGATAGTGGTTATGGTTCTGGTACCGGTAAGACAGAGCTGTGGGATCGTGTTAAGAACCCCACAAAAGGAGAAGCACTTTATAACCAGTGGACGAATAACTGGTCTCCTAAATTTAGTAAAACGTATGTTCCGGGTGCTGATCCGAATGAAGGAAAGCAGTGGTATTACGTCTACTGTATTGCCTGTCATGGCTGGACATTACAAGGTAACGGGCCTACTGCCATTGAGCTGGATCCTCGGCCAAGGACATTGACCGCAGGCAAGTACATGAACCAGAAAACCAATCTTGAGTTGTTTACTATAATCAAGGGCGGTGGTGAGGCAGCGTCTCTTTCTGCATCCATGCCAAATTGGGGAAATATTCTCCAGGATCAGGATATCTGGAATGTTGTCGCCTGGATACGGGCAATGCAGGATGTCGCTCCACCTAAGAGTATAGAAGAGTACCTGAATCCCAAGTCGACTTTCAAGCCAATCAAGGGTGATGTTAATCCTCTGAATGCGATGAATAACGATGACTTCCTGGACGCACAGGAGCTGATGGAAGCAGAGTTGCCTGGACGTGAGGGTACTAGTCTTGTTGGTGGTGGGTATGTGGAAGGTGGTTTAAGAAAGACTCCAAAAAATGTCGCCAAGAAGGTCAAGGGCGGATATTAGAAGTCATGCAATGCCATCCAGGTGGTGAGGTATGCCGATTAGTCTGATAGCTAAATTTGAAAACTAATCGATGTTTCGATCAGGGCGTATCCAGCGAATAAAAATCAAAGGATACGCCCTTTTTTTGTAGGGCCTTCTGAAAGTTTTCTTCCTTGTTTAGATATAGTCCCCCTTAATAGTTGTTGAAAGATTTAAAGTTTTACATGTTGATGTTTGTAATTTTATTTAAAGATGGAAGGTGTGCCCTATGACAACCCAAGCTTCTATGACTGTTGCTGATGAGACTTTAGATCTTAGTACCCGTTTGTATCAACATGTTTTAGCTGCATTGGATTCTTCTGACCATGCAAATGCTGCCATGCAAAGCGCGGTAGAGCTGGCGGGTTTGGTTGATGATCCTGAAATCACAGGGGCCCATGTTTATGCCGCCAAATTACATGATGTTCGCTTCCGGCAAATGGAGGGTGGTCTGCCCGAACAGTTTCGAGAAGAGCAGGAACTGGAACGCCAGCGTGATGTCCATGATGATTTAATAACCCGTGGTTTATCTATTATTACCGATTCCTATCTGGATCAAGCTGAAAACAAATGTGCTCAGGTTGATATCAACTTTAAGCGCTGTTCGCTGGAAGGAAAAAACTACCGGGAGCTGGCAAGAGAAACAAACTCAGGTCGCTATGATTTGCTCATCATGGGGGCGCTGGGTTTAGGTGCCGTACAGGGGAGTCGACTGGGCACGGTATGTACGCGGGTAGCGCGGCGTTCAACAATAGATACACTTGTTATTAAAGAACCTAAGCGTTCTATTGCAGAAGGCCCGATTGTGGTGGCGGTGGATGGTTCTGCCAAATCTTATGGTGGCCTGCTTACAGCCCTGGCGCTAGCCGAGCAATGGCAGGTGCCAGTCAAGGTTATTGCTGCCTTTGACCCCTATTATCATTACGTTGCGTTTAACCGTATTGCCGGGGTGTTGTCGGAAGAAGCCGGCAAGGTATTCAAATTTAAGGAACAGGAAAAACTGCACGAGGAAATTATCGATTCAGGGCTGGCCAAAATTTATGATGGTCATTTGGTTGTCGCTCAGTCTATTGCCATGGATTACGGTATAGAAGTAGAGACTGAACTCCTGGATGGCAAACCTCATGATGCTATCGAAAAATATATTAAAAAGGTCAATCCTTCACTTCTGATTATAGGCAAGCTGGGTATCCATGCCGATGATGAGTTGGACATAGGCGGTAATAGTGAACAGTTATTGCAGAATGTGGATTGCGCCATTTTGCTTAGCATGCGTGAGTATCGGCCAGAAATTGATGTGGTCTCCGAAGTCACTACGTCATGGACTCATGAGGCTGAAAGCAGCATGAAGCGAGTTCCTTCCTTTGTCCGCAATATGGCGCGCATGGCGATACTGCGTTATGCACAGGAACATGGCCATACGGTTATTACCGAGCGGATTGTAGAAGAGGCTACTGCTCAACTGATGCCAGGTCATGCCGAAGAAGCCATGGCGGAAATTGTTGCGGCTCATGATGCCGGTGAATTAAAGCGTAAGCCAACGGCAGATGATGTTATGCGTTGGTCTGATGAAGCCACTGCTTTGTTGCTCACAGTCGAAGATCTTTCTGTGCGCGGCAATCTCAGTATGCGTGCCGAGAAGAAGGCCCGCCAGGAGAAGTCCACCGTAGTGGATGTAGAACACATCAAATCATTTCTTGATGATGTAGCTCCTGGGCAGGCAGATGACGAATCAACAACAAACACATCAGATAGCTCGGATGAAATTCATTGGCAGGCTGCAGCGCTGGCCCGCTTGATGCGTGTACCAGAAGGATTTATGCGTGATAGCTGTAAGAAAACTATTGAAAACTATGCCCGTGAAAATGGCTGTAATGAAATAACACTGGAAGTGGCAGAAAACGGCCTTAAGCTGGCGCGTGGTGAAATGGAAAAAACCATGAAGGAGAAAGATACGCCAACCCCTAAAGCGGCGTCAGGTGTTTGTCCTTTTGGTTATGGTGCAAAGAAGGCCGCTGCCAGTAGCGATGTGTTGGTATGGACAGAAGATGCTGAGGCTAAAATACAGGGTCTGCCTGAAGGTATGAGCCGTGACATGACCCGAAATGCAGTCACTGCTATCGCTACCAAGAATGGTCTGAATGAAATTAATATTGATTTTGTTAAGCAGGTACTGGATACCTTCGAGTCAGGATCAAGTCACATTACCGAAACCATGTCTTGGGATGAAGATGCCCGTGACAGCCTCAGTCGTGCCCCGGATATGGTGCGTGGCATGCTGATAAAGGAGGTTGAAACCTGGGCCCAGAACAATAACCAATCGCATATTGATCTTGCTACGGTAAATACCGTCAAGCAAGAGTGGCAGTCTAAGGGGCATTTTCACATGGACCCTGAGGATCCACGCAGAAACCCAGAGGCATAAACAAACCATTATGGATGTACCAACAACAGGGTCTGCTGAAGTAAAAGATTTGTTTTTGCTGGCCATCAATCTGACAGAGCGCTGCAATCTTGCTTGCGATCATTGTTATATGGATGCAAAGACCTTGAAGCATGGTGGTGAAAATGAACTCACCACTACCGAGGTTCGCGGTTTGCTGGATGACATTGCTGATCGTAGTGATGAAACCATGGTGGTGCTGACCGGCGGTGAGCCATTGATGCGTAGTGATCTGGAAGAGATGCTGGCGCACGGTTCCCAGCGCGGCCTTTCTATGGTGGTGGGCACCAATGGTATGGCGCTTACGGACAAACGTGTGCAATCACTTAAGGCCTCTGGCGCGATGGGAGTCGGTATCAGTGTAGATTCCCTAGATCCGGCTCAGCATGATGCCTTCCGTGGTCTTCCCGGTGCCTGGGAAAAAACTATGGCGGGCATAGAATCATGCAAGCGCCATGACTTGTCTTTCCAGATACATTTTTCCGTTGCCGAAGCTAATGCTAAAGAAGTCCAGACGAAAAACGAACTTCCTTGCAGCATAGCCTGGGTTTTATTAAACATGTTTTTGTTGGTTTGTACCCGTCGGGGGGAGTCCAT
>DAOVWW010000129.1 GCA_030636465.1 Gammaproteobacteria bacterium | reverse complement strand
GCAAGTCCTGTCGAACCAAGTTCAGATTCCAGCGTTTAACAAAGGTATTGGGTGCAATGCCATAACGTTCCTTGAAAGCATATTGCAAGGTTCGTTCGCTTACCCGCGCAATTCGACATAATTTAGCCAGCTCAGATGTGGTATCAGGTGTATGACGGACGTATTCGATAATTCGATTGATAGCTAAATCCCGTTTGCGTAAATTAGGCGTCTTAATGGCTACTTTGCTAGCCGTGTTGAGTGCCAGCTTCTCAGCCAGTAATCGAGAGGCTTCAATTGTCGATAAACCACCATCAGATTTTACAATGGTTTCAGCCAGGGCTCGTAACTCATTCGAAATGATGGGTTCCAGACTGATCACCTCATGCCTGTTTTCAAGCACTCCAACTACACCAAGTTCATCAGCAAGTTGTTCCAGATAAGTCTCTCGTATGGAAATAGTAAAGACCTCGAAGTCAGAATCTGAGCTGCTATGAAGCTCATTGCTACTGGGGAATATCAGCAGGTCGTTAGTACTAATTGAGTGTCCGCGCCACCAGAAGCCATGGCAATTTTTCCCGGGGATAACAAAAGTACGGAATCCAGCAGGCGTAGCACCAGCCTGATCCAGAGCACGGTGGAAGCGGGCATAGCCTATTAACATATCCGGGGAAATAAGCTGTTTGACCTGTCCCTGGAACCCCCCGGTACCGAGGAGTCGGAAGTCGAGGTCCCAGTGCTGCACCTCAGCAATGAACTGTTCCAGGGAATTGAAATGTGTATCGAGGACAATCTGCATTTTAACAAGCCAATTTGCGGAAAATTGATAGGGCTAAAACCTAGTGTAATGGTAAGCTATTATTATCATATTTGTCACTATACCTCACAAGAAACGTATCACAATATAAAAAAATGGAGCATTAAATGAAACACAGGATCGTTAGATTATCTTTATTTACATTGAGCTGCCTGCTGATGCTAAGCAGTTCATATGCAACACCGCCACCTGTACAGGAACCCTCATCAGAAGCTGACGTTAAAGCAGCACTTACCGGCGGTGTGCCTTCTGGGAGATGGAAAGAGGGGCTGATGTTTGAAGGTGTAGAACCGATGCCCTGGCTGGAGAGTGCAGCCAACTGGTTCCCTGGTACAGAAGAAGTACAGCCAGATGAGATGCGAGTCACCTTTATGGGCACTTCGCCTATGATTCGTCCCGGGCAGATGAACACATCTATCTATGTCGAACTGGGCAATGGTGATAATTTCGTGTTTGACCTGGGTGAAGGTTCGATCGCCAATTACGTTGCTGCGCGAGTGGCAATGAATCAGCTCAAGCATGTATTTATTACCCATCTGCATGTTGATCACTTTGGCTCATTGCCTTATTTATGGATGTTTGCCACCTGGGCCGGTGGATGGCATGAACCGGTTACGGTGCACGGGCCATCTGGTCGTACGCCAGAGTATGGTACAAAAACCATGGTCGAAGGCATGAAGATGATGCTGGGCTGGCATCGTGATGCTTTCGGTGTTTTTCCGGTAGGTAAAGGCCATGACATACAGGTTAATGAGTTCGATTTTCGTGACAATGGCGGCATCGTCTATGAAAAGAACGGTGTTAAAGTTATACATTGGCAACGTTCACATGCAAAAGACGGTGCATCCGGTTACCGCCTGGACTGGAATGGCATGTGTTTTGTCTGGACCGGTGATGGTCGTCCAAGCAAGCTCGATGTAAAATATGCCAAGGGTTGTGATCTTTATGTCACTGAATTGCAGCAGGAAGTAGTAGAAATCAATTCAGGTGTGCAGGGTGTACCCCCATTTCTGGCGCGTTATACTATTGATACACATCATACCCCAGCTTATGCATCAGGTTACCTGGCTAACCAGATCAAACCAAGAATGTTTATGACCACCCATATGTCCTATGACCCTTATGTTGCTGAAGAAACCGTGGCAGAGGTTCGTGAGCACTGGAAAGGTCCGTTTCACTTTGGCGCACCTGACGGAATTGTCGTGAACATGACCAAAGACCAGATTTGGGTACGCGAAGGTATACTTCCAGAATTCCCCAACAGTCGTGCACCGCAGTTTGATTTCACTAATGGCCAGCTGGTTGTGCCACTACCCCCAACCACCCGTGAAAAGATTCAGGAACCGTTTGTACGTGAGCAGCAGATTGATCCTAAACTTTATTATCCCAAGGGTTATCTACCGCACCTGTTAGAAGACTGGCCAGTGAAAAGTGACCTGGTTGTACCCATGGAAATGCTACCAGAGAACCTGAAGGACAGTATGGGCGGTGCCTGGAGGCACAAGCAGAAGAACATGAAGGTTCTTGAGGAGCAAAACAAGAAATAGCTTCGAAGTAAGTGTTCTACCAATTAAAAGCAGCGGGGAATATTCTCCGCTGCTTTTTTTGTAGCACACATTAATTGAAGGGCCTCTACAAACTCGTCATTGCGAGGAATATAGTGACGAAGCAATATCCAAATGACTGCTTCTAAACAAAGAGATTGCCGCGCTTTGCTCGCAATGACGGGTTCTCTCAATGTATATCGGTGCTCTTGTATATTCACCGCAGAGTGATAGAGTGAACAGAGAACTTAAAAAGGATGAATAAAATGACTTCAACAAGAAAAATTACTTTAGCCGTACTGGGTATTTCATTGGCCAGTTTTTCGGCCGTTTCACAGGCTGAATGGAAATACCAGCTCACACCCTATCTATGGGCATCTGACATGGATGGCACTACAGCTGTAGCAGGACAGGAAATTGATTTTACTGCGGAATTCAGTGACCTGGTATCCCATCTGGACGCTGGTTTTGCTGCAAATTTCACCGCAAAATCGGATGCCTGGGGATACTTTATCGATGGCATGTTCGTCAAATTAAAAGCAGATGAGCTGGGTTTGAGGAGTGGTATTGATGTAGCTGTTGACCAGAAAATAGTTGAGGCAGGGCTAAGCTATAGTCTGACTGATCAGTTCGATGTTATCGGTGGTGGGCGTTATCAAAAAGTTGATGAGGATTTGAATTCGCCGATTGGCAGTCTGAATGGTGGTGACAGCTGGATAGATGGGTTTATCGGATTAACCTGGCAGCCGGTAAATACGGATAAATGGACGATGAAATTACGTGCTGATATTGGAGCAGGCGATTCTGATTCCACCTGGCAGGGCAGTATAGGTGGTGGCTACCGCTTTAACAAAACCTGGTCGATGTTGATTGCCTACCGTTACCTGGCTACAGATTACGAAAGTGATAAGTTTAAATGGGATGTTGCACAGAGTGGTCTGGGTATTGGATTGGGGATTAGCTGGTAACGCCTTTTTTGTCATTGCGAGGAACATCGTGACGAAGCAATCTCGCAGTAAAGCTTAAATGACAAGATTGCCGCGCTACGAAGCTCGTGACCGTAGGAAATGCCCGTAGGGTGCAATGACAGGA
This sequence comes from Gammaproteobacteria bacterium, assembly GCA_030636465.1. Classification (GTDB taxonomy): domain Bacteria; phylum Pseudomonadota; class Gammaproteobacteria; order BMS3Bbin11; family BMS3Bbin11; genus BMS3Bbin11. The sequence continues at coordinate 1,867 of DAOVWW010000129.1, read as the reverse complement.
AATCAAAGGGGATAACCTCATGAAAAAGTTCGGTCTATTATTTACTACCTTGCTCCTCACAGCAGCCTGCGACGCAGCAGATAAGTCAGCAGATAATAAGTCACAGGCAGCTGCAGCAAAGCCAGCAGTGGTCGCTAAAATAGTCGGGACTGGTAATGAAATTATTCATGATGCCGAGTATTACATCCTTCAGAAGCAAAATGCCAAGGCCTGGGAAATCGAAGACAAGAGCATCGACCAGAAGCTGGCCGCCTTCCGTAAAAAGAATGGCGGCAAGCCACCGAATATATTTTATATCCTTATCGATGATATCGGCTTTGGTGATTTAGGCAGCAAAACGCTTAACTATATCCGTGGCTACGAGACGCCATCGATCAATAAGATCGCCCGCCAGGGTACACGGCTTTCTCGCATGTACACGGAGCCTTCCTGTACCCCGACCCGTGTTGCTTTCATAACCGGTCGGCAGCCCTATCGCTTTGGCATGGGCAATACTGCGGTCGACATCTCTGGTTTTGGTCTTGCTGGCAAGGAAGTTACATTGGCCGAAATACTCTCAGAGGTGGGGTACAACACCGTGCATATCGGCAAATGGCACATGGGCGATATTCAGGAGGCATGGCCAAATTATCAGGGCTTTGACTTTGCGGCCTTCCCGATACACCAACAGGGCCAGTTGACCATCTTCAATGACGATGCAGCAGATGAAGAAGTCAGTATTGGCATTGGTGCCAACAATTACAATGACCGCTATACACTGGACAGCTGGTTGCGTACTGATGCATCAAGTATGGTGACGGGCGTGGAAGGATACCGCAACAAACCTGTGCGCGAGGTACATATGAAGCCAGGTGAGCGCTGGACCGAAGCCAAGTACGCGGCGATGAATCAGCGTTACCAGGACCAGACCATGGAGCAGCTGCGCAAGCTTGCCAAACAGGATAAACCTTTCTTCCTGCAGTACTGGCCTCTGTATCCATTGACCGGACCGCGTACCGCCTATGACAAGTACACCACACCCAACGGTGGTACCTACGTTGAAAAAATGAAGCTTGTGGATCAGTGGGTCGGTGAGCTGATGGACGAAATGGACAAGCTAGGTGTGGCCGACAATACCGTGGTGATTCTCATGGGCGACAATGGTCACTTTACCAAGTATTCCCCCCAGTCCGGCTATACGCCGATGATCTACCGCGGTGGCAAGGGTTCCACTACCGAAGGCGGAGTACGCGTCGATGCATTCGTGCGCTGGTCGGACATGATCGAGGCAGATGAAGTGGCTGGTGATATTATCCACGTGACAGACCTGTTTACGACTATCGCCCGTCTGGGCGGAGCCACCGATGAAATACCAAGAGACCGGATCATCGACGGTATCGACCAGACCTCGCTGTTGCTAAAGGGTGATACTCACGGTCGCCGCGATTACGTGTTCCTCTACAACATCAACAAACTGGAAGCCGTTGTTAAAGAGCAGTACAAGCTGGAGATTCCAGGCGGCAACCTCGAAAATGCCATTCTCGCTAACTTCTACGACCTGTTTCGAGACCCTCAGGAGAGATATCCGGTTTCTACAGAGATCGGCGCCTGGGGAGGTGCCAAGTTTGTGCGCATGATTAACCGACACCTGAAACGCAAGGTCGCCTATCCTGATGAAGGCCCCGCCACTGGCATGCCTTATGAAGGCATTGAAAACCTGAGGCCCGAATCTAAAGCTGCGGTGCAGGAATTTCTGTTCATGATGAAAACGCCAACTCTCTAGCAGCAAGACTGTAGAGGACTCGCCTAAGGAGGTTGCCAGATGGATATTTTTGCACTGATCATTCTGATAACACTTGCCGTATTCGCGGTCGCCGCCTGGGCAATC
>DAOVWW010000058.1 GCA_030636465.1 Gammaproteobacteria bacterium | reverse complement strand
GTGTGCTGACTGAAATAGATGTAAGCGCAGTACTGAAGAAGAAACTGGATATTGATAAACGCCCTTATATGATTCTGGGAGCCTGTAACCCGGTGCTTGCAAACCAGGCAATTGATGAAGAGCCTGACATTGGTCTATTGCTGCCATGTAACGTGGTTGTCAGAGAAGAAGAAAATGGTGAGGTTATCGTTGCCTTTATGGATCCCTCGGCAGTACTTGCTCTGGTAGACAATGCCCGGGTAACTGAACTCGCGCAACAAGTGCGTGATCGTTTGCTAAAAGTACGAGATGCAATCACCCCTTGATATCTGACACGGCATCACCACCTGTTATCAGACTTGGACCTTCTCTGGAATTAGTAAACATGATCAAAAACTCCCCTTTATTACCCGTATTGTTATGCTTGCTCTTACCGATGCAAATAGCCAATGCCACACCACCATTGGATAATTTACAAAAAATGATGCCCGGTGTAAAAATTAGTGCGCCACAGGCAACACCTGTTAAAGGTCTTTATCTGGTTAAAATAGGTAGCCGATATGCCTATATCACAGCTGATGGTGAGCATGCACTGATCGGGAACCTGATAGATATTAAGAATGGCGTGAATTTGACTGAAAAAATCCAGGCCAGGGATAACATTCCCCTGATTCAATCCTTTCCGCAGAAAGACTTAATTATTTTTGAGTCTATTGGAAAAGAAAAAGATTATATTACTGTTTTTTCCGATACTAGCTGTCCGTATTGTAAAAAATTGCACAAGGAAGTCCCTGCATTACAGCAGGCAGGGGTTTCTGTTCGTTACATACCTTTCCCGCGTGGCATGCAAAGAGGTGGCGGTTATAAGCAAATGAAATCGGTATGGTGTGCAGATGATCGGCAGTCTGCAATGGATATTGCAAATAGAGTGAGCAAAGGTAAGCTTGAGAGCAAGGAATGTGCTGTTGATAATATATTGAAGGCTGGGTATGCATTAGGAAATGAACTTGGTGTCAGCGGCACTCCAACAATTTTTCTTTCAGATGGGACTAAGCTGGGTGGTTATGTTCCCGCGAAGAAAATCATTGATATACTATTTCCTACCAAATAAGTAGTAATAATCACAGCCAGTTAATCTGAAGTATTCTGACCATTGAGCATTTTTACCGGGATAAGGCGCTGGTATCTGTCTACTGTACTGCGCAAGGCGAAGATCCCATTTGAGCTCTGGCAGGAGAGCTTAACTGAACTCGTAGTATTAAAGCGTCTTAACACAACCCAGCTAACGCGTTTACGCAAGTTATCCGGCCTGTTCTTGCGTGAAAAACAGTTTACTCCTGTTTCCGGCCTGGTCTTGTCTGAAAAAATGAAGGTACAGATAGCAGCACAGGCCTGCCTGCTGGTACTTAACAGAAACCTTAGTGATTTTGATGGCTGGCACGAGATTATTATTTATCCGGATGCCTTCATCGTTGATTATAAACAAATTGATGATGCTGGTGTTATGCACAGCTCAGAAAGAACACTTGCAGGTGAAGCATGGGGCCGTGGGCCGGTAATCCTGTCCTGGGCTGATGCCGACCCTGCCAAGTACCATTCCCGGGATACAGGATCAAATGTAGTACTGCATGAGTTCGCCCATAAGCTTGATATGTTGAATGGTGTGGCAAATGGTATGCCGGTACTCAACCAGGACATGCTGAGAGAAGACTGGACACAGAATTTCAGCTGCGCTTATAAGCGCTTAATAAGAGAACTGGAATATGGTCATCATATTTCAATTGACCCTTATGCTGCGCAAAGTCCGGCAGAATTTTTTGCTGTAGTTTCAGAATATTTCTTCATGTCGCCACAGCACCTGCAGCGTCACTATCCCGCTGTATATAGAGAGTTAAGAAAATATTACCGCCAGGATCCTCAGCATCAGGATTTAAAGCATTAGGGTAGCTCTATTCATAAAAAGGAAATCGATGAAGAAATGAACTATGTTTTATCGAACACGAACAGCAACGGGAAAAGCAAAACATAAAGGAAAAGGCCACATGTTATGTAAGAGCCGTCTATAATTACTTTATAAAAATATCAGAGCCCTGGTATATAAGAAAATTCTAATATATGTGACATAGTCACAGACTCCTGAATCGAATTACTGCAAACTATCACCATTATTTTACGACGAGGAAATACAGATGGAAAATAATATGGGTGATACAGACAGAGCGATTCGAGCCATAGTAGGTTTTATTGTTATGGGAGCCGGTTTCTATTTTCACAGCTGGTGGGGTGTGGCAGGAATTTATATCCTGGCAACGTCTATGTTTAACTGGTGTCCGCCTTATGCACTATTCGGCCTCAATACCCGTACACTGGAAAATAGCTAATTTTAGTTTATGCTACTCATAGTCAAGCTATCTTTATGTAACTTTGTCACTGAAACGTATTCTATGACACTGCATACTGCCAGCCTCGTACTTCTATGAGGTTAATAAAATGAAAAAGAATGTTGGTAATATAGATAGGACTGTTCGTGCCGTAGCTGGTCTCGTGGCACTGGGTGCCGGTTTTTATTTTCAAAGCTGGTGGGGTGCCATCGGACTGGTATTTCTGGGAACAGCCGCTATTGGCTGGTGCCCGCCTTATGCATTGTTAGGTCTGAGTACCTGCAGCACAGAAAAATAGTCAGTACGCTATAGACTTTATCTGTCAGAGCTTCAGTAACTGATTTAGCTCTGGCAGTGTACAAAGTGTCCTGATTCTGGAAAGGGTATCTTCCGTAATCTGGGAACCTGATCACACGCAACACCTTTTGCTAGCACCTGCCTGGTGTTTTTAGCTCATCTATGAGAATGGGCGTTATACTCTTCAGCTTATTTTCATCTAATCGACCATAGTAGTAACCCGACAGCAACTGAATACTCTTCTCCAGTTGTGCCCCTGTCCTGTACTTAGCTTGCCAGCGTTTCAGCCAGTACGATAAACTTATATTTTCAGGCCACCCTTCGGCTTTTCCTGCTAACCTTAGGCCGGTTAGTACATCTTCTTTTGTTTCTGCTAGCTGTATCCGCATCAGGGCATGCTTGCGCTGAAGCTTGTATTGAATTCGCCTGTGAATATATCGATAAAGAACCTTCCACATATAAATCAGTAGCAGCAGTAGTCCCAGTATTAGCAGTATACGTATCCCTCTCCCTGTAGTGATGGGTTTCTCAGCCTGATGAGCTACAGACTCCAGTCTGCCAGCCTCCGGGTTAAAATACTGTATAGATATTTCAGGTAATTCTGTCAGTCCATTATTCAAAGGCTTGAAGGGAATGGAATGAGTAACTATGGCATTGGGTCCTTTACTGTCTGGCTGCATGCTGCGTTTACTGGCAGCAGGGAAGAATTGAATATTGTTACTGGATTTTATCTGTCTTAATACCGGTGGCAGCCAGTAAGGGGTAAGCGATTTACTTGCAATAGAAACATTCCAGTAGGCGAGTTCATCTTTTTTCAACCTGCCTGCTGGTTCGACTGATGATTCAACACTAATTTTGCCTACCGCTATGGTTGGTGGCAGGTATGATGGCAGAGGGCGAATGTTCAGATTTATTTCCGGCAGGTAGAAGACTCTTCTAATGACCCCGTTTAGATGATATTGAATTGCGGGTAAATCGAGTATAGTCCTGCCTGTTTTCAATGGTAATAATGACCAGCCTGCCCGGATTACTGATTTACCCCCATGGCTGTTTTCTTGCCACCGGCGATCTACCGGTAGCGGGGTAATTTCAAAACCATTTATAGATTGCTTATCCAGTTTGATGATCGCATATTGTTCAGGCGTAGTAACTGTTAGAGATACAATTATCTGTTCGCGTTGCCAGACCTCAGAAGGTGACAGTCTCCAGTCGAACGAGATTTCCTCACCACGTGTATGGGCATCACTGATGACTATTTTGTGTTCATGACTACTAATTTTATCAATGCTTAAGGGGGCGATCAGGAGCTCACCGGTCTGGCGTGGGTAGAGTTTCAGGCTTAATGTTTGTCGTCGGACAGGAGTGGCTTTCTGTACTCCATGGATGCTGTTCTTTGCCTTGTTATCGACTAGCATCTCAGTATCCAGGTCCTTGGTGTCGAGGACAAACTGTTTGTTTAGTGATTGCAAAGAAAGTAAAGACAGGTCAGTTTTTAATCCCTGGCCAATGATTTTCAGATAAACAGGTCTGCCAAGCTCGCCACTGGTTTTTTTTAATTGTACCTGCAGCGATGGCTCTGCCAGGGCGTTTGCTGACCAGCTGAGTAATAGGACAAACAATGCTATTAAGGGAGATGTTGCACGTGGCATTGGTTTCACCAGGGTAGTACTCCTGGTACTGGCTCTGCTTTCTCAAGAGTAGCAGCGAAACCTTCTTCCATTTCAAACAGGCGTTTCCACAGTACAGACTGATTATCTTCCAGTTCTCTCATGCGTAAACTGGCGGCAGTAATGTCCTGTTGCGACTGCTTTTGTTCTTGAATGCGGGTTGAAACTGCCTGCTTGTTATTTGCTAGTTGCACATGTGCCAGGCCGCGTGCGAGAAAAATTTCAAGCTCTTCAGCAGGTATTTCAGGCAGAGAGATCTCAGCATTTTTTCTTTCTTCTTCGTTATCGAAGGACATGGCGCCACTGTCATTGATATCCAGGCCCTGTTGAGCGCGGACAGATTGTGGACCTGAACCCATGCGGTTTGCCATTCCTGACAGCAATTGCTCGTTGACCAGTTGCTGCAGGGAATTACTGAGGGCCAGGTTAATTTCCGTTGCCTCATGCCCTGGCCGGTAGTGCAGGGCGTCACGAAACAACGTTGCTGCAGCTTCATAGTCACCCGTTTGGAAAGTAGAATTAGCCAGGTTGTAAATAGCAATACCACGTGTTTGATCAGATTGTGCAAGCATTACTGCCTGGTTAAGCTGGGTGATTGCCTGGGCGTATTGCTCCAGCCTGTAGTAACTGTTTGCTTCACCCAGACGGCCATTGTATCCGGGAAGTAAATGATAGAGCTTAGCTGCCAGGGCATATTTTTCCGCAATAAAATAATTGTAGGCCTGCTGTTCGGTCACAGTTGCTTTGACGGTTTTTCCTTCTGTTGCCTGGGCCTGATTAGAAGGCTGAAGGGGTAAAGACATAATCAGTAACAGGAAACTTGTATGGAGAATTTTTTTGCCAATTCTGATGCTAGAGAGACGGTAGGGCATCAGGCTGGCGAACAGTAATATCATGGCAGGCAACAGGGTCCATTGATAAAGTTCATGCCAGATTACTTCGTTTTCATTGTAGTCGCGGTTTGCAATGGTTGGTTTTGCAGCCATACCCTGGTTATAAAGACTCAGCCAGTCACTGTCATCGTTTTGGGCGATGATGAATTTTCCATTAGCAGTACTGGCAAGAGCAGTAAGAAACTTTTCATTCATGCGTGAGATTACAGGTCTTCCCTGATACTGCAACCATCCACCTTCTGCCAGCGGTATCGCATCACCTTCAGGACTACCTACACCAAGAATGTAGAGCGCTACTGTTGATTTGGAAAGCTTGTTTACCGTTTCCTGAAGCTCATTTTTAGCAGCAGATTTATTGTCGAAATCACCATCTGTGAACCACAAAATGGCAGATTTTCTCTCATAGCTGGCATCATCAATTTCTTTCCTGGCTAATTCCAAAGCAGCTGATGGCGTACTGCCCGAGGTGGGCAGGGGAATTCTATCCATTAGTGTCAGATAATATTTCAGGGCGTTCAGATCATCTGTGAACGGGACGAATAAATGCGCTCTGGCGGTATAGATGATAAGTCCAAAGCGATTATTCGCAGCACGTTGCAGCAGTTCATTGATTTCTATCTGCACACGGCGCAGACGATCAGGCTCAATATCCTGGGTATGCATTGAACGTGAAACATCTACTACCAGCATGATGTTCATTTCAGCCTGGCCTGCCCCTGCTGGTTGCTCAAGCAATAAACGCGGGCCTGCTAATGATATGGACAGTAACAGCCATGCGCTGATGTATATGGCCTGGCGTGAACCGAAAGAAGACACCCATGACCATCGTTTATGCGCAGGCTTCCAGCTTACCCAGGGTTGCAGATCAGCATCAGCGTAGAGTGATAGTTTTCCTTTATGTGAAAGCTTTTGTATCAACAGCAGGATAACCGGCTGTAGAGCCAGTAGCAGCCATAAGGGCTCTCGCCAGTATATTGACTGGAGCCAGAAATCAGATAGCCAGCTGCCTTCAATCATTTGCATCGTATCGGTCGATTATTCGGCTAAACATCAATGTCGCATACTCCAGCCTAGCCGGAAAAACTGATACAGGCTTAACAACAGCAGACCGGCAATCAGTGGCACTGGATACAAAGGAACGGTGAAGTACCTGGGAGTGACTTCTTTTTTGTATTTTTCACGCTGGTTAATGTCAGCGATGGCTGCATCTAATGCCTTTTCATCACCTGCCTGGTAGCTCTTTGCACCAGTCTTTTCAGCGAGGTTTTTGAGTAAATCAATATTGGCCGGATGATAAATTAGTCCGGCTAATTCTTCCTCAGCGGCATCATAGGTCGATGCACCGATAGCAATCGTATATAACGGCAAGCCAGCTGCCAGGGCAAGCTCAGCAGCGGCATAGGGAGAGATGCTGTCGGTAGACTCATCGGCGTCGGTGAACAAAACCAGTACCCTGCGGCGATCAGGCGAGTTACCGGATTCTTTAACCGCGAGAGCAATCGCTTCGCCCAGTGCATTGAAACGGCCTGCCATAGTTGTCTTCAAACGCGATAACATACGACGGGTCAGAGCCTGGTCGTCAGTCAATGGCAGCATCGTATAGGCTGAGTCACCAAATACAACAACGGATATTCTGTCGCCATCTAGCTGCTGTACAAAACGGTCGAGAAAACTCTTGAGAAAGCTCATGCGATCAATACGCTGGCCATCGAGAATATAATCTCTTAGTAACATACTGACCGAGGCATCGACTATAAATGTGATGTCTCGCTGATCAGGCGGATCAGGTATTTTACTGCCCGTTTTAACTGGCTCGGCAAGTGCCAGCACCAGACAGATCAACACCAGCATGATGACAATAGTATCTAGCCTGTTCGTGATCAAACTTATTCGAGGAATGCTGCTTGATGGGGCCCTTATCAACTTTTCCAGCAGGGGATGACGCACCTGCAAGTCTGAAGTAGGGGAGATCAGGCCGCCAGCTTGCGGACCGGTATGACGATCTTCTGGTGAGAGCTTTTTCCATATTAAAGCCAGCAAGACAATTGCTGGCAGCAACCATAGAAAACCAGCAGACAGGAAATTTATATTTTCCTCGATCATGGCCAGTGCTTCAGGAAGAATAAGGAATCTATGAACAGCTTATCCAGACTGACTTGCCGGGAATACTGTTTATCGTAACGAGTCGAAGACAGTTCGCGGGTATAGTTCTGCCAGCGTTCCCGATGACGATTTAATTCGACGGGCAGGAGTGTTGAGGCAGTAACGCCATTCAATTCTACTCCGGCGGCAAAGATATGTGCGAGCTGATAACTGGTCTCTCTGACATCTACAGCATATTTTTTACTATCCCTTTCCTGAATGTGATTAGTAAAATATTTTTCCAGTCGCTTAATATGCCGCCTGGCTTTAGAGCGCGGGCTGATGTACAGGCGAATAGAGAGAATAATAAAAATAACCAATATAAGAAGCAGTGTCAAAGCAGCGAAAATAATTGAAATATTGCTTTCAGGAGGAAGCATCGGCGGCTCGATATCCAGCAATATAACAGTGGTTTGCAGGGCAGCGCTCATGATTTTGTTTAAAGCCCTGGTATCGTTACTATGCTTTCATCATCAGTTTTAAAAAT
>DAOVWW010000164.1 GCA_030636465.1 Gammaproteobacteria bacterium | reverse complement strand
GGAAGCGTAGCTGGCTGACAACCGGGCTGGGCAAAACTGCCCGGGCTCTCTATGATGGCGCGTTAAAATGCAAAAAAGCGACGTCATCAACCCGGGCAGCGAAATCGATCTTACCAACCTTCCCAAAGATCTTTCCATACTCGGTGAGGCAATGAGCAATCGGGCTGACTATGAAGATCGTCTGATCGATGCTTTAGTTACATCGTAATAATCAGCGTAATTATTACCATACGCGCTAAGGGCACCTCTATTTATTCATGAATATTCATCTCACATCCAAAATCACTCATCTCAGCGTTAAGCATCTTCGCAATAGCTAGCTATTACGTGCGATCCTTGCCTTAATATGAATGATTTTGAATGCAATCTGATCTTTCCATGATAAATAGAGATGCCCTTTCGGTATGACACTACCCAGACCGCCAGTCCTGGCACTTGCTCTGTTTCTTCTGGCCGTAGCTGTTCTGTTTCCAGGAATAACGGACATCACGGGAATTACAGGCAAAGATGAATATTTGCTAGGGCTGCGAACTCCTATTCATATGATAGAAGGCGGGCATGGCTGGTTGCCCTGGCTGGATGGCGAACCACGGCTGAAAAAGCCTCCTCTTATATCCTGGCTGGGCAAAATATCATACGAAACTTTTGGTATTTCTCTGCAGTCAGGCCGCATTATAGGAGTGTTTTTTGCGGCACTGTTAACGGTCGTAAGTAGCTTGATTGCATGGTGTTTGTTCCGAGACAAGCAGGTGATGCTTTTTGCGGGTCTGGTCGTGCTGGGGAGCATAGGCATAATGATTGACGGTCGCCGTCTCATGCTTGACATCCCTGTCGCCGCTATGTCGGCTTTGGCCACCTTGTTTCTGTTGTACTGGATTAATTATGAACGAGCCATATACATTATCGGCTCTGGGGTCTCGCTCGGCCTTGCTTTTCTTATAAAGGGGCCGGTCGCTTTCTTTTTTTATTTTGCGGCTTTACTGGCCCTGCTCATCGCGGTGCCAGCAAGTCGAGAACTGTTAAAGCGGTCAGGGTCTTCCATCTTTGCGGGGATGTCTGCTTTTTTACTCGTCTCGGCGCCCTGGTTTATCTATCTGTATATGCAATACCCTGATCTTCTGGCCTCGACTTTTTCATCTGAAGTCGCAGACCGGGAACTGTTTAAGTTTTCACTAAGTCCCATATCCAGTTTACTGTTAATGTCATTACCGTGGTCACCGGTTGCGATAGCCATTATATTTCGCAAGCAAAGGCCCATAGTTGTAAAAAACCACCGGCTCAGTGTAGCCGTGGATACAAAAAAGTTTTTGATTATATGGCTAATAATTTCTATCTTGCCATTCTTTTTCTTCAAAAGTTTTGGCCGTTATCTTTATGGCTGCATGATTCCTTTATCCTTGCTGGTCAGCATGCTGATGTTTGAGAAAGAAAGGCTTGCGGAATACCGGGTCTGGTTGCGAACAGGTGCAGGACTGTCATTATTTGTAGGCGGATTGATCATCTTCTTGCTGATCTGGTTCAGAGGATGGCAGATATATTTATTAGCACCTCTGTTATTCATGTTTGCTTTTACTCTTTGCTGGTGGAATTCAAAGAATCTGTTACAGATGGCGGTTATGTCTATACTTTTATGGGTGGGTATTATCAGCATGGTGTATCCTGCTCTGGGTATAAACCGGATACCTGAAGGCGTGCTGGATAAAGTTAAGAATGAATATGTCGTCTTGTTCGCTGGCCCTCAGCCTGCAATGCTGCCCATAGTAAGTGGTATGGGCATGCGTGACACATCGCGTTTATGGGCCTTGCCAGTTGAGCAGCGTGATAGCTGTAAAGGCATATTGATTTTTAGTCCGGTAAAACACTTTATTACCGCCAGGATGCAGCTGGATAAGTTGAATCACCGCTGGCAGGAAATTGGCCGCTATCGTACTTTATCTTCACGTGGCTCATGGCTCAAAATCGCTCATGAGGATGCCACTCCGAATGACTGGAAACAGGCCTTTTTAAATCATGACCTGGATGCACTGGGGACAGACATTATCCTGGTAAGGTCTACAGCGAGGCAATGTATAAATGGCTGATCTATTAGTTAACATAAGTACATTGTTGATAATTACTGCGTGCGCTTCAGCTTTTACATTATCCCTATCGAAGAAATGGCGTTGGGTCATTGTTTTATGCCTTATCTTACTTTCCTTAATACCAGTAGCAGGCAGTAGCCTCTGGTTATGGATAAGTGGAGCTACGGGGCAGTTAAGTATTGTCAGCTTATTAGTTTTATTCGCGTTTATAGTAAGAAGCTTAACATCAGGGAATCTTCTTGAAACACGCTCGCGACAACAGCTGTATTATCTAATCCTGCTTGCTGGTTTGTTACTTTATCCAGCTAGCCTCGGACTTGCTATGTATGATCCTTACACTCTAGGTTTTGGTATCGAACTGTCGTTATTCTTACTGCTGCTCTCAATGATTTACTGGTTTTTAAAATATCGTCAGCTTGCTGTGATTATATTGATTGTTGTCGCAGCTGAATCGGCTGGTGTTTTAACCTCAGCAAATACCTGGGATTATTTTATTGATCCACTATTGTGGCTGTTCTCGCCCGTTTTACTGATTATTCTGGAAATCAGGCAACGCAGATCAGTTGCTACGGTTCACCAATCAACGACTGGTTAAATGTTTGCCATTTTGCTGGCGAGCTCAAAATCAAGTTCGGTAATGCCTCCTGCCTCATGCGTGGTGAGATCTACTATCACTTTCTTATAGACATTAAACCATTCTGGATGATGGTTCATCGATTCGGCAATGATGGCTACCTGGGTCATGAAGCCAAAGGCCTGGATGAAATTGCCGAACATAAATTCTTTGTGCAATTTATTGTCTTCAATTACCCAGGCAGTGCCTTCAAGATTTTCATTTAGCTTCCCTAGTTGACGTTGTATAGCGGCAAGGCTAAGTGTTTCCATCATGGTCTCCTTTCAAAGCCAGCATGCTGGCATTAGCTATCTGTCGAGTGGTGGGTATTTTCATAGGCCTCAATATATCATCTCTTATCGTTGGTAAAACTGAGTTCCATTCTTCTGAAAGCGTTTATATACCCAAAGGTACTGATCCGGTGCCATGCGAATACACTTTTCTATCTGAGCGTTTATTCGTGCTGCAGATTCTTCCAGCGGGCTACTGGATATGAGTTCATCAGGTGGTAGGAAATGCAGTTTGTAACCGCGTGACCAGGGCAGCCGTTCTGCAAATCCAAAGACTACTGTGGCATTTGTTTTACTGGCCAGGTTGCTGAGTAAATTCATGGTCAAGGCTGGGTGTCCGAAAAAAGGCGCTATTAAACCGCCCTGTGAGGGGACCTGGTCCGGCAGTATGCCTATTAATTCTCCGCTGCGCAGTGCTTTTAACAAGGCTCGGATACCACTGTTGTCTGTTGGCACATAACGCCCGCCACTGCCTTCACGGCCATCTTTTATGAGTTCATTCAGGCCTTTTAGCGGTGGTTTCTGAAACATGCTGGTAAGCGGGTATTGTGAGGAGCAATAACTGCCAAATAGTTCCCAGGAACCGAGGTGTGGTGTGGCCAGTATGACACCTTTACCCGCGGCCAGGCTCTCGGTAACATAGTGTTCTCCCTCAACAGACTGGATCATGGCAAGATTCTTTTCTGCAGGCCGCAACCAGAGTTTACCTACTTCCATCAACCCTTTGGCTATCTGGCGAAAGTTTTTCCTAACCAGACGTCGTTGTTCGTAGGCAGAAAGTTCAGGGAAACAGGCTTTGATATTTGTATGACAGGTAGCCACACGTTTCCCCGGTATAATAGCCATCAGACTACCGATAAGATTGGCAATACCGTGTAGCACAGGTAGTGGAAGTCGGGCATTGGATCGCAGCACCCATTCGGCTATTCTATCTGTTTTAGTTCCCATATTCTGATATCAAGAGAGCGAAGTTGTTGATGATATTATCGCAGTTAAACAATCACCATATTATTCTGATTATACTGTGGTTGTTATATTTCTCCATCCATTCACTGCTGGCCTCAATAAGATTTAAGACTTTTGTTTTAAATACCAGGCCAGAGTTTATGCCATGGTATAGACTTATTTTTAATTCCACCGCTGTGTTCCTGCTCATTCCACCACTTTATGTGATGGCAATATATCCGGGTGAACCTCTCTGGAATTGGTCGGGGATCTGGTTTTATGTGGCTAATGGTCTGGCACTACTGGCCGTTGTGGGTTTTGCCTGGTCATTGAAAGCCTATGACAGTGCAGAGTTCTTTGGTACCAGGCAATTAAAAGAAGGCCGGGTGGATGTCACTGAAGAGGAATCTTTTCAGCTTTCTATCTTTCATCGTTACGTGCGACACCCCTGGTACTCTTTTGGGCTGGTATTGATCTGGACGCGTGACATGAACGTAGCCTTTTTTATTACGGCTACATTACTGAGCCTGTATTTTATTCTGGGTTCACGTCTGGAGGAAAAGAAACTGATCGCTTTTCATGGTGAAAGGTATCGTGTATATCAGAAACATGTTTCGTCATTGATTCCATTACCCTGGAAAATATTAAGCAAGGATAAAGCTAATGAAATAGTCAATCTGGTTGAATAAAGGAAAGCCGTTATGTCTACAGATAAATTATTTTCAGGTTTACACCACGTTAGTTTACTCGTTGCCGATCTGCAGCGAGCAAGTAACTTCTACATAAATACTCTTGGACTGGAGATCGATAAAAGTCGTCCGG
>DAOVWW010000218.1 GCA_030636465.1 Gammaproteobacteria bacterium | reverse complement strand
ATCATATCGCGCTCCAGTCGAACATGACGCATCTTCATGCCGCGCTGGTATTTGCCTGACGTAACCCGCATAAAAGCGATACGGTCACGGTGAGCCGGGTCCATGTTCGCCTGTATCTTGAAAACAAAACCTGTGAATTTTTCTTCACCCGGGTTTACTTCTCTCTGCATTGACACCCTGGGCTGCGGACAGGGAGCATGCTCAACAAAGCTATCCAGCAGAATTTGCACACCAAAGTTGTTGATAGCCGAACCAAAGTAAACCGGAGTCAACGACCCTGCGAGATAATCATCGAGTGAAAACTCATGACTGGCACCGCGTACCAGTTCAATCTCATCTTTCAGCTCATCATAGATATTGCCTAGCTGTAATTTCGCCTGCTCTGAATCTATACCTTCGATGACCTCTCCATCGATTGCCTTACTGCCGGGTTCGTACAGATAGATACGGTCTTCATAAAGATGATATACGCCTCGAAATTCATTACCCATGCCTATAGGCCAGGTCATCGGGGCGCAGCGAATATTCAGCACCTGCTCAACTTCATCAAGGATTTCCAGAGGATCCCTGCCAAAACGATCCATCTTATTGACGAAAGTCATGATCGGCGTAGTACGCAAGCGGCAGACTTCCATCAGCTTGATCGTACGGGCTTCCACGCCCTTGGCTATGTCTATCACCATCAAGGCTGAATCAACGGCTGTCAGGGTACGATAGGTATCTTCTGAAAAGTCTTCATGTCCTGGCGTATCCAGCAGGTTTACGATTCGGTCTCTATAGGGGAACTGCATCACAGATGTAGTCACTGAGATGCCACGCTGCTGTTCCATTTCCATCCAGTCAGAGGTAGCGTGGCGGTCTGCCTTGCGACCTTTTACTGCACCTGCCATCTGGATCGCACCACCGAAAAGCAGCAGCTTTTCCGTCAGCGTTGTTTTGCCCGCATCAGGATGCGAGATAATTGCAAAGGTACGACGACGCGATACCTGGTCCTGTATTTCACTCATTTTGTATTCTTTAAATATTTGTTGTCAATGCAGCGAGGGTCGCCATTCCAGACCAGCAATTATCTTTGCTTCGGCCTGGATAATTTCTTCATTTCTAGATTCTATCTCTGCTTCATCAAAATAGTTCAGAGCCATCTTTTTAAACACATCGCCATGTCGTGCTTCAGTTGCCCAAAGATCGCGGTAAAATTCCTTCAATTGCGGGTCATCCAGTGCTTCAGCAATCATTCTGAAGCGTTCTGCGCCTCGAGTTTCCACTACTGATGCAACCAGCAGGCGATCTAGCAAACGTTCATCACGGCCATGCCTACATAGCTTGATCAATTGATTAACATAAGGATCTGGCTCATCCGGAGACATTTGTAAATTTCGTTCATCCATCAGTTGCAGTACATCTCTGAAATGATCCAGTTCATCCTGTGCCACCTGTAACAATTCAGGAATAATTTCAGTTCTATCAGGGTATTTCACTACCACTGACATAGCATAGGCCATTGCTTTCCGCTCACAGCTTGCATGATCAATGAGAAAGGCATCAAAATTTTCGAGGATCACCTTTACCCATTCAGGATCAGTGGTACTGGCAAGCTTGGCACGCATTTGTGGCATTGGTATTCCTTAGGAGACTATCAGCTGATTATTTTACCATAAGCTCGCAACTGAGTGAGGCAGGTTTGGCTTCGATGGTGGCTTCGGTCGGGCCAGAGCCGTTAGGAGCCGGGTCTGACCCCGGGTTTTTTCCTTCTTTCCTTTTCCTCTTTCCTCTTCTCCCTTCTGCGGTTAACATATTCCTATGAAATTTTGCCAAAGCTGCGGTTCAACAGTAAACATACTGATACCTGATGGAGACAACCGCGAACGACACGTCTGCACATCCTGTGGTGACATTCATTACCAGAATCCAAATATTGTAGCCGGTTGCCTGCCTATATGGCAGGACAAGGTACTACTCTGTAAACGTGCCATTAACCCACGTTACGACTACTGGACTTTACCCGCTGGTTTCATGGAGAACGGAGAGTCACTGGAGCAGGCGGCTTTGCGTGAGAGTGAGGAAGAAGCTAATGCTGCTCTTGAAAACCTGCGACTCTATACAATTATCAGTCTGCCACATATTTCTCAGGTTTATATGATGTTTCTCGCAGACCTGAAAAATACTGATTTCTATCCAGGTGTAGAGAGCCTTGAAACACAATTATTTTCTGAAGAAGAAATCCCATGGACTGAACTAGCCTTTAAAACTATCGACACCACCCTGCAAAATTTTTTCATAGACCGTAAAAAAGGGTCATTCCCGCTACACAGCAGCATCATCGAAAAGAAGAACCATTAAGTATGGATGCCTTTACCTCTTTTGAAGCAACCTTCATGGGATGGTTGATTCCAGTCTTTAACCTGGTTGACAATAACCGCTATGCCGTTGCTCTGATTGTGATGCTGTTAACTATTAGTATCGCCTGGTTAGTCTCCCGCATTGTACATAAATATCTGCACCGCCTTTTGAGAAAAACAAGAAATACCGTTGATGAGGAGTTGCTACATCACCTGCGGCAACCAGTCTTTTTCACTATATTGCTATTCGGCATAGATATTACAGCTGACATCCTCGTCGGTGATGGTAAATTTATCCGCCTGCTCGACTCCGCCTTCTCCAGTCTTCTGGTGCTCATCTGGACCATATTTTTTATTCGCGCGACCCGCCTGGTACTGACCAGCATCAGCCATAAAGAAACAGGATTCGTCACATCACGTACCTTACCGATACTACAAAATCTCACTCTGGTCATTATCTCCAGCATAGCCATATACCTGTTATTCACCACCTGGAACATTGATATGACGGCCTGGCTGGCATCAGCCGGCGTACTGGGCATAGCTATCGGTTTTGCCGCCAAAGACACACTCGGCAACCTTATTTCTGGTGTCTTTATCATGGCAGATGCACCATACAAGATCGGAGATTATGTTGTGCTACAGGACGGTCTACGTGGAGAGATACGGCACATTGGTTTACGCAGCACACGGCTGCTCACTCGCGATGATGTAGAAGTCACCATTCCTAATTCAATTATGGGCAATACCGCTGTCATTAATGAAACCGGCGGACCTCATGAAAAATATCGAATTCGAGTAAAAACGCGATTAGAGAACTCAAATAATCGGCTCGAAAAAGCACGTGACCGTTTAGAATTAATGAAAGCGAGTGGCCGATATAATCTCACAACTAGTCTTAAAAATTATATTGACCCCCGAATATATCGTGATTGGGGAGAAGAAGTTGATTATTCTTGGGAAAAATTTTATTCCTCCTCGTTACGAAAAAAATTTTCATGGCTAAGCAAGAATTGTGAAAATACCTCTTGAATACTATGACCTCCTCACTTATCCGATTCCCTTAACAAAGGAGCTTCAACGAAGTACTTTCGTGCAGTTTTCTCATCTATTCCCAACTGTAACGCTATTGCCTTGTTATCTAACATGATCTTCCGAAACTCATTTTCACCTAAACTACGATTCTGTGTGGAATCAAGAATCTGCTGATATTCGTGAATAGCGTTAATGAAGAGTAGCAGGAGTTGTTTAGTATGTGGATTATCAGCTAGTATGGAATAGTAGAGTGGAGGATCTTCGTTTGCGATGGACGTGGCAATATTGGATTGTGCGCGGAATGAAGTCCCATTAGCTTGTTTTAGCAAGTCACTAGGAATCTCGATTTTTCTTAAAAGATTGAGGAATAGATGATTGACCAGATGAGGTAATCCTAGCACTGCGCTCATCAAAAGATCATGGTCCTCCAATTTTATGGGTATTACTATGGATCCTAGTTGTTTATAGAGTGCCGTAATTTCTGATGTAGCTTCTGATT
>DAOVWW010000244.1 GCA_030636465.1 Gammaproteobacteria bacterium | reverse complement strand
TTAGTGAATAGTACCAATTGTGACAAAGTCACATAGCTGTGCACACTGTCACAGAACGGCAATTAGAAACTTGACCTAAATCAAGAAAATTGATTTTTGTGTGTTATTTCACACACAATTGGCTAAAAAGTAGACAATACCCGAGCCTACCAGCCATCATCTGCGGGTGGTCTTGCCATATCAATATGGCAGTCATAGCAGGGAACGGATTCACGCTCGAATCGCTCGTGCTCCTGCTCGAGAAACTCCTCCGGCAAGGTATGTGCAATGCCTTTGTGGCAATCTATACAGGTTTTGTTTTCTTTGACGGCCTGCTCGTGACGTTCACTGGCCACATCACGCTGCTCTGACAGTTCCATCGCCTCAAAATCGTGACAATTGCGGCACTCTCGGGAATCAGTCGATTCCATCGTCTTCCAGACACGTTGCGCCATCTGCAGGCGATGCTGCTTAAACTTCTCCGGGGTATCAATAGTGCCCAGCGCCTTGAATACCAGCTCTCTGCTGGCCTGGATCTTGCGTACCACTTTATGCACCCAGGGGTCTGGAACGTGGCAGTCTGAACAAATGGCGCGTACGCCGCTGCTATTCTTGTAATGTGCCGTCTTTTTGTATTCCTGGTACACGTTGTCCTCCATTTCATGGCATGAAATGCAAAAACCCAACGTGTTTGTCGCCTCCATGACTGTATTAAAACCGCCCCATAAAATGACCCCCAGCGACATGAAGAACAGCGCGCCACCCAATGTGACACCCAGCAATACCTTACGAGAAAGTAAGGAAAACTTATACCTTGGGTCGGCCATCCATCATACTCCTCTATGTTAATAACCGGTGCTTTCAGCTACACAGGGTACAATAAAACTGATGAGGCTAGACGGAAATTCTCCTGATGTCCTTGATCCAGGTCATGATTAATTTGTTTCTACTGGCTCTGACATGGAACAGCGCATTATTAATTTCTGTGTACGTCAATAAATGAATTTCGATTGCCCTGTATCTGCTCGATACGATCATTACGCCTGTACTCAGCCTGCTCAGGTGGATGCTTTTTATCCCATGCAATCAACAGAGATTCTAGCTTCCTCTTTAGATACAGGTCATGCTGATCACGCATATACAGCATTGCACGTGCGACACGGCCCCTTGCCGCAGAAGAGGGCTCCGCTATACGGTGTTTTTCATCAAACTCAAAATCACATTGCCCGAATACCCTTTGCTCACCTCGAATGATGGCAAAGCGATAGTTGCTGCGCGCCTTGTTTATATCACTGCGCGATGGATATAGATTATGCAGATCGGCTTCTATCAGGTTAAATTTCACGCTGTTTTGTCGGCACTGCTTACGTTTGCCACAGCGCAGGTCATAGGCTATCCAGGATGCCGGAAAGACATGCTCGATGTTCACCCTTTGTTATATCCAGAGCCAAGCTTCTTGCTGCAATAGAGTGTCTTGCCACCGTTGTTATAGAGCTTCTTCCAGAAAACCTTTCGCGCTGCTTCATAATCGGAGATAGGCTGTCCTATAATATGAAATGCACTGCTTGTACCGTTATTACTATTTGAATCGGAGCAACCAACCATCGAAGGCAGCATTAATACTACGAGCAGAACTATTTTTTGTTGTAAATTGATCAAATGGGTCTCTCTGTTTTTAGGACCTAGATTATCTTCGTAGGTGCGAATTCATTCGCACAATAACAGCATGAAAAATCTTGCGCGAATGAATTCACACCTACAGACTGTCTGGAGACATCAAGGGATTTTAGTGTTTATCGTTAGTCTGTTTTAACATAAAATTGCGAACCACAAAACAGCACTATAACTGCCGGGAACTTTATGTCACACCACATTCCATCCATCGGTTTTATCAGTCTCGGCTGCCCCAAGGCGCTGGTAGACTCTGAACAGATTATCACTCGCCTGCGCGCCGACGGTTATGCCATCCAGCCTGACTATAAAAGCTCGGATGTCGTGGTCATCAATACCTGTGCCTTTATTGATGACGCCGTGGAAGAATCCATGCAGACCATTGCTGAAGCCCTGAATGAAAATGGCAAGGTCATTGTCACCGGCTGCCTCGGTGCCAAAACAGGTGTGGTGGAAAAAGCCTTCCCTGACCTGCTGGCCGTCACCGGCCCGCATGCTGCCGATGAAGTCATGCAGGCCATTCACAAGCACTTGCCACCGGACACTGACCCCAAACTCAGCTTAATCCCACCCGGCGGCATCAAGCTGACACCACGACATTATGCCTACCTGAAGATTTCTGAAGGCTGTAATCACCGCTGTACCTTCTGCATCATCCCTGCGCTGCGTGGAGACCTGGTCAGCCGCCCGATATCCGACGTCATGGACGAGGCAGAAGGCTTGATCAGTGCCGGCGTGCGTGAACTGCTGGTCGTTTCCCAGGACACCAGTGCCTATGGCCTGGATACCCGCTATCGTAGTGATTTCTGGCGCGGCAAACCGCTGAAAACCCGTTTCCTTGAATTAAGCAAGGCACTTGGTGAACTCGGCGCCTGGGTGCGCTTACATTATGTATACCCCTATCCACATGTCGACCAGGTCATTCCATTAATGGCCGAAGGCATAATCCTGCCTTACCTGGATGTGCCTTTGCAGCATGCTAATCACGACATACTTAAAGCAATGAAACGCCCGGCAAATGCCGAAAACGTTTTACGCCGAATTGAGAGCTGGCGGGATATATGTCCGGATATCACCTTGCGCAGCACCTTTATTGTTGGCTTTCCGGGAGAGACGGAGGAACAGTTTCAGGAATTACTCGATTTCCTCGAAGCTGCCCAGCTTGATCGTGTCGGCGCATTTGCCTATTCACCTGTCGATGGTGCCACTGCAAACGCTTTGCCCGATCATGTGCCTGAAGAAGTTAAACAGGATCGCCTGCAACGCTTTATGGCGGTTCAGGAGAAAATATCAGAACAAAGGCTGGCCCGACGTGTCGGTCGTATAGAAGACATCATTATTGACGGTAAAGACGAAGAAGGGTTTATTGGTCGCAGCAAGAGCGATGCGCCGGAAATCGATGGGCTGGTATTTATAGAGGGACTGGATGCCGATAAAAAGCAGAATTTAAAACCCGGCGATATCGTCAGCACGAAAATTACCGGTCATAATGCTCACGATCTCTGGGCTGAAATCCAGAATACATGATTGAAACAACATGAAAATTACAGCAAGAATAAATCTTTTCCTGTTGCCGCCTTTACCTCGGTTTTTACTGAATAATGAGATTGGTATCGATGACTAAAATATACCCCGTTGAGTTATCACTAATCAGAGAGCTCGTCATCAGTGCTGGTAAAGAAGAATTACTGTCGCGGTTTCAGCACACAGCCTTTTCCTACAAACAGGATGGCAGCCTGGTTACCGAAGCAGATTTAAACGTACAGAACCGTTTGCAGATGGCATTAAATGAGCTACACCCGGAGATACCACTGCTAGGTGAAGAAATGTCAGAGCAGCATCAAAACGCCATCATCAACGATGGTGGCTGGATCTACTGGTGCCTGGATCCTCTCGATGGCACCAGTATTTTTGCTGCAGGCATCCCGTTTTTTATTATTTCTCTGGCACTGATTGAAAATGGCCAGCTTATTATGGGCATCGTC
>DAOVWW010000183.1 GCA_030636465.1 Gammaproteobacteria bacterium | reverse complement strand
GTATTAGGTATTAGGTATTAGGTATTAGGTATTATCAAAATCATAGTCAGGTATTTCTTTCGACTTGGAACTTGAATCTCAGTTTCCCCTAAAACCTCGTCGAAACACTGACCATCGAGCCGTACCGCCCTCTTTCTGTCTTTTCAGCGAGGTCATTCGGGTCATTGCGGTAAATCATATAGGCTGCCAGGCCGGACTGTTTACCTAGCGGAAGATGGTAACCCAGCTCAATATCGGTCTCTCTTCTGCTATCCGCAAGATCGATACGATCTGTTTCTCTGCTGACTTCACCGGTGGCAAAATCCACCTGTGTCGGTACAGATAATGACAGATTGCCCTGACTTATATGCAGAGGGCTGGATACGCTGAGACTGAGACGGTCATTTCTTCTGATGGCACCTGTAGTCGATATGCCCAAAGCATAACTATTGCTGCTCAAACCGCTAAATGATTGCAGCAGACTTTTATTTCTATCTTTTACCAGGGTGTATCCCTGAGAATAGATCGAATGCAGCGAGACCTTCTGGCTAAGCTTCAAACTAGCAGTAAAACCTGCTGCCAGTGTTTCAGCATTATCAACACTTAAAGCTCCCCTGGAGGAGCCACCAAATAAACTGCCCTGCTCATTCAGACCAGAAAACTGGACACCCAGACGGAGGTTTTTATAAGGACGAATACTGCCTTCGAGCAATACTGACTGACTCTTTACGCCGTAGTCAGAATTGTCATCCATGTTTACCACTCCGAGCTTCACATCAACACCCCCGGTAGTTCTATAACCGGCCATGGCCATATTGGCACTATCCGCAAAACCCGCATAGGGCGCGGTAAGATTACGTCGATCAAACAAGGTCAGTTCACTGGTCTCTTCAGCCAGGCCAAAAAACTGGCGCGGATCAAGGTTCAGGTTTAACGCATAATAAAGACCATTTTTAGCGCCCTGATGAAGAGACATGGACCAGTTCTCAATGCTTTGTGCATCATCAAAATCCGATACTGTTATCAGATCCAGTGCATTGGCTCGATCGAACCAGACCGCCATCTGCAAATTATCACTGAGTGCCAGTTGTGAAGTTTCTGTTGTGCGGCGCAGGTTTTTCATCATCCTGTCCATGGTCAGACTATCATCGCGAACTGTGATCAGTTCTTCCAGGTCAATCTGATAAGGGCGGTTATAGCTATCAACAACAACAGCCTCTTTCAATTTTTTATTTCTGATAATTATTGCAGCAGCCACCCCTGCACCAATCGCCAGCCCCGCAATCAGGGCACCCGAACCACCACTGTCACTGGATGACCCGGGTATCCCCAGGTCGCCCTGCGGGCCAAGAGCCGCTGCGGTATTTAGTCGCCCACGGCCATAAATATCATCGGTTCCAGCTGCACCAAGATCGTCTGCAGTATTAAAAATTATTTCAGAAATTTGCTGTGCTGTTAAGCGAGGATTCTGGCTAAGTATTGCTGCGGCTGTACCTGAAACATAAGGCGCGGCAAATGAGGTTCCAATAAACGATGAAAAACTTGAGTAGCCTGGTGCCACGACATAGTAGTCCTTGCTGTTGCCTGCGCGATTGCTATAAGAAGCAATTAAACCATTCCGGTCTAGTGCTCCTACCGCTATAGCAGAACCTGCAAAAAGAGCTGCCAGGCTTGCTGGAAAAGTAGGGCTGGCGCCACCACTGTTGCCGGCAGCGATGACCAGCAACTTACCCGACCTGGCCGATTCCTGCATCGACACAGTTAATGCCTGGCTGTAAGTATTTGACGGGCTGCCCAGGCTCAGGTTGATAACCTTAGCACTACTATTGGTCGCTATATTTACTCCGGCAATGACAATTGCCTCTGATGATCGCCCGCTTCCATCCAGAACGCGTATCGGCAATATACGGTTACTGCTATGCACACTGGCGATAATCCTGGAAACGGTCGTACCATGCTGCTCAGGTGTTTCATCAAAGGGATCAGAATCTCCGTCGATCAAATCGAAGCCGGGGTCGATTCTTCCACTGAGGTCAGTATGATTTGGATTGATACCGGAATCGATAACCGCAACACTTTCAGCATAAGCAAGAGGAGTAAAAAAAAGCCCGGCGCAGAGCGTCAGACTCAAAGCTAATGAAAAAGAATTTTTACTGGATTTCACTTCTCTACCTCGACAGGGTTATCTGCGTATCAATCAGAATGGTTTCAATCTTCTGCTATTTCAAAATCATAATCAACAATCAAAGGTGAATGGTCAGAAAATCTCTTTTTCTTGTAGATTGAGGTCGCCGTGGCCTTAGCGGCAATACCCGGTGTGGCAATCTGGTAATCAATACGCCAACCAGTATTGTTATCCCAGGCCTGCCCACGGTTTGACCACCAGGTGTACTGCTCCTCGCCTGCTTCAAGTTGCCTGAAAACATCAACGTACGCTGCCTCGTCCAGCAGCCAGTCCATCCAGGCCCTTTCATCTGGCAGAAAGCCTGAGTTCTTTTGATTGCCACGCCAGTTTTTTAAATCAATTTTTTTGTGGGCGATATTCCAGTCACCACAGATAATGTATTCCCTTCCTGAGGCCTGCATTTCCAGCAGCAGCGGCTTCATTCTCGCCATCATGTCGTATTTAAAATCCTGCCGCTCTTCTTTACTGGAGCCGGAAGGCATATATAAAGAGATGATGCTCAAATTACCGAAATCCGCCTGAATATAGCGACCTTCTGCATCAACATCCGGCCAATCCAGGCCATATACCACCCTGTCAGGTTGATGACGGCAATACAGGGCTACGCCGCTGTAGCCTTTTTTTTCCGCATCATGAAAAAATACGTGCATGCTGGGCGGATGATAAAGCTTGTCTGTTAGTTGAAATTCCTGCGCCTTGGTTTCCTGTATGCAAACGACATCCGCACGTTGGCGCAGCATCCAGTTGTAAAAGCCTTTTCTACCGGCTGAACGTATGCCGTTAGTATTGGCCGTTATTATTCTCATTTGTTACATCTCCTTGATTCTTTTGTGTCTCTCTATTAATTCTGAATAGAAGAGTGCATAACTTTACCTGCTCTATCTCAGCAAGACCATTTTCATTCTGCTTACTTCTCTATAGAATGGTATTACCAACAAAAAAATAATCATAGGTGGTCTATCATGCAGGATTTTCGCAGAGAGTTTCTTGATTTCGCAATTCAATCCGGTGTACTGCGCTTTGGCGAGTTCACTTTGAAGTCGGGACGTAACAGCCCTTATTTCTTCAATACCGGCCTTTTTAATAGTGGCCAGGGGCTGGCCCAGTTAGGGCGCTATTATGCTCGCGCCATCATCCAGTCAGGTATCGAGTTCGACATGCTTTTTGGGCCGGCCTACAAAGGTATACCACTGGTTGCAGCGACCACTATTGCTCTGGCAGATTATCATGGTCTCGACATCCCCTACGCCTTCGATCGCAAAGAAGCTAAAGATCACGGTGAAGGCGGCAACATAGTCGGCGCGCCATTGCAGGGACGGGTACTCATTATTGATGACGTTATTACTGCAGGCATTTCTGCAAGCTATTCTATTGACCTTATTAGAGAGAATAATGCAGCAGCCGCAGGTTTTGTAATCGCCCTGGATCGCCAGGAGAAAACCCCTGACAGCGATCGCTCTGCCTTACAGGTGCTTGAGACCGAGCAAAACCTGCCTGTTTTTAGCATTGCTACGCTTGATGATCTGGTCCAACTATTACAAATAGACAACGATAAGTCAGATATTTTATCTGCCATCAATGCCTATCGAGATGAGTACGGTTGTTAAAAATAACTACTGAATAACTACTGAAAGAGCCTGACATGGTTACACATTTCATTTTCCCCAGCCCCAGTTAAACATGGAAATCTATCTCGTCGGAGGAGCTGTCCGCGACAAGCTGTTAAATATCCCGGCCAGAGATCATGATTGGGTGGTAACAGGTGCTACGCCAGAACAGATGGTTGACCTTGGCTACAAACCTGTAGGCAAAGATTTTCCAGTTTTTCTTCACCCTCAAACGAAAGAGGAGTACGCCCTCGCACGTACCGAGAAGAAAAGTGGTCGCGGCTATCATGGATTCACCTTCCACACATCCACAGAGGTAACACTGGAAGAAGACCTTGCCCGCCGTGATTTGACTATTAATGCCATGGCAGAAGATAGCAAGGGCCAGATTATTGACCCATATGGTGGACGTCAGGATCTACAAAACAGGGTTCTCAGGCATGTGTCAGATGCTTTTACCGAAGATCCTGTACGCCTTCTCAGGGTCGCGCGCTATGCTGCACGGTATGCCGATTTTGGCTTCAACATAGCGGCAGAAACGCAACGGCTATTAAAACAAATTGTCATCAGTGGCGAGGTAGATGAACTGGTTTCGGAGCGCGTCTGGAACGAAATCAGCAGTGCTTTAGATGAAGACAAACCATCAGTTTTC
>DAOVWW010000149.1 GCA_030636465.1 Gammaproteobacteria bacterium | reverse complement strand
CTGGCCTCATCTGTTATCTGAAAAAGACCAGAAATGGTGGCAGGATTTTTGCCGGGTAAGGCTATTAGAAGGCGACTTCGGCAGCACACTCACGCTGGATGCTTTTAACCAGAGGCTGCGTGAGATTGTTGAAGAAGAGACGGATGAAGACAAACTGAAACTCATGCAGCAGCTTGAAGTGTGGGTGCAGGGATTGGTAGAGCAGTTTTAGGTTTTAGGTTTTAGGTTTTAGGTTTTATGTATTACGTAACCCGTAACCCGTAAAACGTTTTGTTAATCCCAAACCAAAGCCGGTTCATTCATCAACGACGCCTGCTCACGTAAAATAAGTATCTGGTCCTCCCAGTAGTTCATGCTGTTGAACCAGGGGAAGGCGAGTGGGAATGCCGGGTCATCCCAGCGTCGAGCCAGCCAGGCGGCATAGTGGATTAGGCGCATGGTTCGTAAGGCTTCAATGAGGTGTAATTCAGCCGGGTTAAAATCATAAAACTGGGTATAGCCTTCCAGCAGGTCGGCCAGGCGCGCTGTCATGTATTGCCGGTCGCCAGACAGAAACATCCACAAATCCTGAATCGCCGGCCCAGTGCGAGCATCATCAAAATCCACTATATGCGGCCCATCATCTGTCCATAATATATTGCCAGGATGGCAGTCGCCGTGTAAGCGAATGTTGTGCACGTCACCTGCTCGATCGAAACAGTGGCGGATCTGTATTATCAGATCTGCGGTCAGACTCTCATAGGCATCAATAAGATGGGCAGGAATGAAATCATGATTGAGAAGAAATTCTCTGGGTTTTACGGCAAAGCTGTCAATATCTAGATCAGGCCGGTGATGGAATTTTTTTGTAGCGCCCTCGGCATGTATACGAGCGATAAAGCGCCCCATCTGTTCCAGATGTTCCGGATTGTCGAGCTCTGGTGCTCTGCCGCCACGGCAGGGGTAGAGCGCAAAGCGATAGGGGCCATGCTGGTGCAGACTAATTCCTTTTTTATCTTTGTCGGGCGGGATGACAGGTATTTCCAGCGCCGCGAGCGCAAGGGTATATTCATGCTCTTCTATTATGGCTTCATTGGTCCAGCGTGCTGGTCGATAGAACTTTGCCACCAGGGATGGCTGATCTTCGATTCCTACTTGATAAACCCGGTTCTCGTAACTATTTAATGCCAGAAAACGTCCATCACATTTGTAACCAAGCGATTCGATGGCATCAAGCATATGGTCGGGTGTTAACTGGGCAAAGGCCTCAGTTGTCGATTCTTCGGTTAGCATCGTCATTATTTTCGTTGGGTTAACTTTATATGTGCGGTTGAATCACCATCTGTCAGCCAGCACTCGGAATCCTGTATGGTGCATTGTAATTTCATATTTCGATTCACTAGCTGATCCAATGCAACGATGCTGTCTTCGTTGAAACTGTAGACACTGAGGTTATCAAAGCGCTGAACCTTATCTTCAATTTGTTTCCACCACACTTCAGCACTTCTATTTTGATAGGTGTAGACAATGACATTTTTTGCCCGGCCACAGGCTTTGCGTAAACGCTTTTCATCGGGTTGTCCCAGGTCTATCCATAACAGAATGTCATTGACCAGGTTCTTCTGCCAGACATCAGGTTCATCATCAGTACTTATGCCTTTGCTAAATACCAGGTCGTCATGAGCATTCAGAGCAAAAGCAAGTAAGCGGGCCATCATGCGTGTTTCTGTTTCCGAAGGGTGGCAGGCCAGCGTCAGAGCATAATTCTGGAAATGGTTTCGATCCATATCTGCTATTTGTATATCAGCTTTAAATATTGTTGCTTTCAGTGCCATAGGTTTACGTTAATTCCTTCTTGATCAATCAATTATTCTACCATTGCGGGCAGCAGCGACGGCCTATTATTGCTAATAAAACAGGCAGTTCTTATCATAAATATAGTATTGTATATGATAATTCGTTCTTATATACTCGAGCAGAATGCTGGATCTCATGCCCTTGCATATTTCCATTATTGAACAGAATTACAATATTGTTGAGCACGTTTTCAGTAGACCCGTAACGGCCATTATCTGTAGTGCAAAGTAAGATTTGTAATATATTCTATTTTTATTTTTGAGGTTTATTGCGCATGGCTACAGGTACAGTTAAGTGGTTTAACAATTCAAAAGGTTTCGGCTTTATTACTCCAGATGATGGCAGTGCCGATGTATTCGTACATTTCTCTGCTATTGCTTCCGACGGTTTTAGAACCCTTGAAGAAGAGCAGGCAGTTTCCTATGATGTAGAAGACGGACCCAAAGGACCACAGGCATCGAATGTCACTGGCGTCTGAGCAGCTCACTAAAGATTTAAAAAAGCCCCGCATATGCGGGGCTTTTTTTTGACAGACAGTTCTCTGTCGTTAAATTGATTTTCGTAATACAATTACCTGTATGTGGCTGTTGCGTAGTAAATAATGAAAGGTTTCGTCCCCCTGGATCCGCAAACAAACGTTTCCCAGGTGTGCTTTGCTGTGGTTTATACAAAACGTAAGAGTCGAAAGCGTTTCCCTGCAGGCTGTGTGCAGATTAAAGAAACGGAACAGGAAGCGATAGCTGGGGCGGATGACGACAATAATTATTATCCTGCGCACGTAGCCGGGCCTTCCAAATCATCTGAAGGGCAGTACATCTATTATCTTGTACGTTGGATATAGCTGGATATAGCTGGATATAAAGAGCTTGTTGAAGAATTCAAAATGAACCCGGTAAACGAATTAATAAAGGCGATGGTATTTGCTGCGGCGAAACACCGCGACCAGCGACGTAAAGACGTTTGTGCCTCTCCCTATATCAATCATCCCATTCAGCTAGTTGATGTGTTGACGAATGAAGCAGGTGTCACTGATATCAATGTATTAGCTGCCGCAATTCTTCATGATACGATTGAAGATACAGAAACAACTAAAGAAGAGCTTGAACAGAATTTTGGCGCTCATATTTGTACTATCGTACTGGAAGTCTCAGACGATATAAGTTTGTGCAAGAGCGATCGTAAACAAGCGCAGATTAACCATGCTGCAAAGCTTAGTGATGAAGCCAAATTAGTAAAACTGGCCGATAAGATTTGTAACCTGAGAGATGTGGCAGATAATCCACCGGCTGGCTGGAATGTACACCGACGGCAGGAATATTTTGACTGGGCGCTGGCGGTAATAGATGGTTTACGTGGTATCCACCCGCAACTTGAATTGATTTTTGATCGGACTTACGCCAAAAGACCTGAATAACTGACGCCTGCCCTGCTTAATGCCGGCAACATCGTGATGGATTCCTCTTCTATTCTCTATCAGCCTGGAGATTACCCTGAGCTGTTCGCAATAAAGCTTCCTGCACAAATCTACGATACCCGTAAGCAGTAAATAAAAATGATAAAATCACTGACCCAACTGGTACCTGAACAGAGAAAAGACCTGCTTCTGCTTTCTTTGTGCCTGGCTCTGCAGATGAGCGGCAATGCGCTAATAATCACCAGCACAGCCCTGGTCGGTTATGCCCTGGCATCTGATCAGTCGCTGGCGACCCTGCCTCTTGCAGCACAGTTCATCGCAACTATGCTGACCGCAATCCCTGCTTCATTACTGATGGGGAAAATAGGCCGGAAGGCAGGGTTTATTATCGGTGCAGTCATCGCGAGTTTCTCCGGTGTACTGGCTGTAGTCTCCATAGTGAATGGTTCATTCATGCAGTTCTGCATAGCGGCTGTCGGTATCGGCGTGTTCAATGGCTTCTCTATTTATTATCGTTTTGCTGCAATAGAAGTTGTCGATAAAGATTACAAGGCTCAGGCAATTTCACTGGTACTTGCTGGTGGCGTACTAGCGGCTGTTGTCGGCCCAAATGTCGCTAACTGGTCTAGCGGCCTTTTTTCTAGTGCTGAGTATGCGGGTGGTTATGCTGTTATTACAGGCTTCTATGTTTTATCAATCCTGCTGCTTTCCATGATTAATTTCCCCGCTCCACAAAAGTATTCTTTGAGTAGTGGCAGGCCACTGAAAGAAATAATATTCCAGAGGGAATTCATCGTAGCGATACTTTCCGGCATGATGGGTTACGCTGTCATGTCCCTGGTGATGACAGCTACGCCACTGGCAATGAAACATCACGCACATGCCTTTTCTGACACCAGTTTTGTTATCCAATGGCATGTACTGGGGATGTTCGCACCCTCATTTTTTACCGGCTCATTAATCAATCGATATGGTTTGAATAACATAATGCTGACCGGAGCCTTTCTTGGTGTGCTCTGTGTGTTGATTAATTTACTGGGTCATACATTTTGGCATTTCTGGATTGCGCTATTTTGCCTCGGCATTAGCTGGAACTTCCTCTATATTGGTGCCACGGATATGCTAACGGAAACTTATCGAGAAGAAGAAAAAGCACGAGCCCAGGCGGTGAATGACTTCATGGTTTTTGGAACAGTGGCATTTGCATCATTGACTGCAGGGTATTTACAGAGCAGTTTTGGCTGGAGGGTAGTCAACATAGGGGTAATCCCTTTGCTGGTGATTATTATTAGCAGCCTGTTATGGCTAAGGTTTTCGGCGGATACGAAGCCAAACAGATTAGCCTAAGTGACAGGCAGTAAATTCAAGAGAGAACCACTACCTGCCATCTGGACTTATTTAGTCTCCTGATCCGGTCTGGCCGGGGGCCGGTTTCTCGGTCACAGGTGACACAGGAATACCATTCTGACTGGTGGAGTTGATGGATATATTGCTACCGGTAACTGCATTGATGGTAATCGAGACAGTTGCGACATTTGAACTAGCCCCATTATTATCGTCGACCGTATAGCTAAAGGCATCGCTCCCCGTAAATCCGCTGTTCGGGTTATATGTTACGGTTCCGTTGAGTTGATTAATGATGCTGCCATTTGTGACATCACTGACTATGATTACAGTAGATGGAACTATGCTGCCATCAGTGT
>DAOVWW010000192.1 GCA_030636465.1 Gammaproteobacteria bacterium | reverse complement strand
TAAAGGCATCATGTTTATCCCAGGTACTGATTTTCTGGGTGATATGGGAGCAAACTGGTTCTTTGGTATTTCACCGAATGCCTTTGGAGCAATTGGTGCAGCCGTGAACTTCGCCGTTGCCATCATCGTGTCCAAGATGACAGCACCTCCACCTGATCACATCCAGCACCTGGTAGAAGACATCCGTGTCCCTGCCGGAGCAGGTAGTGCAACCGGTCATTAATTTACATTGACCAATGATAAAAGGCTCCCGCAGTTTGTATAATGCGGGAGCCTTTTTTATTTATATTAATTGATAGTCTTTAGTCGTAAACCGTAAACCGTAAACCTTATTCCCATGACTCCCCATACCAAAGCCGCCACTATCATCGCTCCCTTCTTATTAATTGGTGGGTACATCGCCGCCGATTATTTCCAGACCTCAAAAGAAGAGAAGCTTCTAACTTCAGAGGCACAAAAGACTGCTGCCTATGAACTTGAGCTTTCCACGAAATGTAAAATACCTGAAGAAGTTTGTGTCCTCAGGAAAGATGGACTGCTTATTTCAATAAAGACAGATAACAGGAATTTTTATATTGTTTCCAACATGCAGCTCGAGGGGGCGACCCTGGGACTGGCACAGTCAGACCGGGTTACACGTGGAGTAACGATGCAAAGCTTTTCTAATAATAAGCACTGGCAAACCGCTATCAGGACACTGAGTAATCTTAATGCTGAGCTGCCATTATTAATGCGTATTGCCCTGGTAAACGAGGGCACAAGATACTATGCAGAATTCCCGATAACGCATTCTGGTCCATGGGGCACAGATTAATGGAAGTAGAATTACAGGAAATTCGAGATTTTGTCGCGCTGGTTCCTCCTTTTGATTTGCTGCCGGAAAGTGAATTGAATCTTCTTGTTCGTAAACTTGGGATTCGATATATCCGTAGAGGTAAATCACTTTCAGAAGGTGGAGAAAACACATCTTCGGTATTCATTATAAGACAGGGTTCGGTATCACTTTATTCAGAAGAAGATAAGCTCTTTGGCATGCTGGCTGAAGGTGATCTTAGTACCGCATATTGTGATGAAGGCGGAGATGAAGCCCTGGATGCCAGGGCAACAGAAGATACGCTGGTATATTGTATTTCTTGCGATGTGCTGTTTGATATCGTAAAAAAGCATCCTGATGCAGCAGCTTTTCTTAAAGATGCTCCCGATAGACGGCTGAGTGATGCGGTTAAAAGCTCACAACAGAAAGCATCACAAACCGCTACGCTTATGAACACCCCGTTGAGCGACCTGATCAGCGAAGAGCTCATCGACATTGATCATGAATCATCGATACATGATGCAGCAGTTAAAATGACAGAGCATGGTGTTTCATCCCTGCTCATTATGGATAGCGGCAATCTTTCTGGAATACTAACAGACCGGGATATGCGTTCGCGCTGCCTGGCAATAGGACTTTCAGCAGACCTGCCGGTTAATGAAATCATGACACCTGACCCGGTGTGCGTGGACAGTGAGTCGCTGGCCTTTGATGCATTGATGATGATGACTCAAAAAAACATTCATCATCTTCCTGTTATTGATGGGGAAAAGGCGATCGGGATTATCACCGCCACAGACCTTATCCGTCAGGAAGGTAAAAATTCCGTACATATCACCCGCTCAATACACCGTGCAGAATCAGTTGAAAGCCTGACAGAAATCAGCAAGCTAATTCCTGACCTTCAATTACAAATTATCAGTACTGGAGGTTCGGCGGAGCATGTTGGCCGCGCGGTTACCGCCGTAAGCAGTGCCATTACCCGACGATTGATTGAGCTTGCAGAAAAAAAATATGGCCCATCACCCGTTCCCTATGCATGGATTGCAGCCGGTAGCCAGGCACGCCGAGAGCAGTCATCACATTCAGATCAGGATAATGGACTTATAATCTCGAATGAGATGAAAACAGAGGATGAACCGTGGTTCAGTTATCTGGCTGATTTTGTCTGCGATGGACTCGATGCCTGTGGCTTTGTTTATTGTCCAGGGGATGCCATGGCAAAGAATCCGCAATGGCGCCAGACAGAAAAAGTATGGACCCGTTATTATCTAGGATGGATAAATACACCTGAGCCAAAATCTCTGATGTTATCAAGTATATTTTTTGATATTCGCGTTATTGCAGGGAATAAAAAACTACTCAGTAATATTTTGCAAAAGGTTTCTACTGAAACAAAAAACAATCAGTTATTCCTTGCTCATATGACGGCGAATGCTCTTCAACATAGAACTCCGCTGGGGTTTTTTCGGGATTTTGTCCTGATTGACGAAGGTGATCACAAAAACACGCTTGATTTGAAGCATAAGGGCCTGGTGCCCATCATTGATATGGCAAGGATATACGCCCTTGCTGAAGGTCTGGAGGCAGTCAGTACGACTGAGCGCTTAGAAAAAGCTGCAGGCAGCCCCTCTCTCAGTAAAGATGGTTCAGCGAATCTTCTTG
The DNA here is from genome assembly GCA_030636465.1 of Gammaproteobacteria bacterium. GTDB lineage: Bacteria > Pseudomonadota > Gammaproteobacteria > BMS3Bbin11 > BMS3Bbin11 > BMS3Bbin11. Next base: position 1,769 of record DAOVWW010000192.1, on the reverse strand, counting down.
ATGCTTATGAGCTGATAAGCAGGTTAAGAGTTGAGCACCAGGCGAGGCAAATCAGGAAGGGTGAAAGCGCAGATAATTTTTTATCTCCAAAAAAGTTGTCGCGACTTGAACGTGCCCATTTGAAAGATGCATTCAAAGTAGTTCAGACCATGCAGGAGTCCTTGTCGCAGAGATATCATGCCGGTCATTTTTAAGGAATCCCTGATTAATCAGAGGCTCCTTAATGTTTGATTTTCTGCTTAGTGAAGATGCTAAGCGTAGAAAGTTGCTCGCCATTGCGCCTGAAGGGCCAGTCAAAGTTTTTCTCTCATCCCCGTTGATTGATAGAAACCAGGATGTGCACGCTGTATCTTTATTGTCACTGGATTTTGAAACCAGTGGCCTGGATCCAGGAAAAGATCATATCGTCAGTGCTGGTTATGTAGACATCAGCCGGGGTGAAATTCTGCTTTCAACAGCCATGCATGATCTTGTGCGCCCGAATAAATTGCTGACTGAGAATAGCGTTGTTATACACAAGATTACCGATGATGATGCCTCTGCTGGAAAATCATTGGAACAAGTAATAAGTAGTTTGTTACAGGCACTGGCAGGAAAAGTTATGGTAGCCCATAACGCAAATATTGAGTTAGCGTTTTTAACGCAGGCATGCAGACAGTTGTATGGTATTAGCCCGCGGTTTCCTGTTATTGATACCATGAGGATAGCCAAAAAATGGCTGGAACGGAGAAATAAAGAAATTGAACAGGGTGATCTTCGTTTGTTTAACCTGCGTAAACGCTATGGCTTACCTATGTACCAGGCGCATAATGCCTTGACTGATGCGATTGCCACTGCAGAACTGCTACAGGCACAGATAGCACATATGGATAGCAGAAAAATCCTGCCTCTGAAACAGTTTTTAAAGTGAAAAATACCAAGTTCCAAGTTCCAAGTTCCAAGTTCCAAGTTCCAAGTTCCAAGTTCCAAGTTCCAAGTTTTCAGTTGATAGAATTGAGTAATAAATAGACAATGATGCAGAGCACTGAACGACGAATTTAACAGGAGAGAAATATGTCCGAATCCAAAGTCTACCCGGTAAGTGAAGAATTTGCCGACAATGCACATATTAGCAGCGAGCTCTACGAAGCCATGTATGCGCGATCGATAGAAGATCCGGATGGTTTCTGGGCTGAACAGGCAAATGAATTTCTGGACTGGTCAAAGCCCTGGGACAAGGTGCAGGACTGGGATTTTAATAAAGGCTTAATACGCTGGTTTGAAGGTGGGAAACTGAATGTTTCCTACAATTGTCTGGATCGTCATCTCGATACACGCGGTGACCAGGTAGCGCTGCTGTGGGAGGGGGACAACCCGGAAGTCGATAAAAAGATAACCTACCGTGCGCTGCATGAAGAGGCTTGTAAGTTTTCCAATGTTTTAAAACAGCGCGGTGTTAAGAAAGGTGACCGTGTCTGTATCTATATGCCGATGGTGACTGAAGCAGCAGTCGCGATGCTGGCCTGTACCCGCATTGGGGCAGTACATTCAATTGTGTTTGGTGGTTTCTCGCCAGACTCCCTGCGTGATCGCATCCTTGATTCAGATTGCCAGACCTTGATCACGGCTGATGAAGGTGTACGAGGGGGTAAGTCTGTAGCGCTGAAAGTTAATGCCGATAAGGCATTGTCTGAATGCCCAAATGTACATACCTGCGTGGTGATCCGTCGTACTGGCGGTGATGTTAACTGGCAGGATGGCAGAGATGTCTGGTATGACGAGTTGATGGC
>DAOVWW010000189.1 GCA_030636465.1 Gammaproteobacteria bacterium | reverse complement strand
GTCACATCCGGATACCCGGACGATACAGGTGATTGTCATCAGCGCGGATGCGACCGAAAGGCAAATTGAAAAACTAAAGTCTGCAGGTGCCTATGCATATTTGACCAAGCCTTTTAACATAAATGAGCTATTGCAGACGGTTGAAGCAGCTATAAATCTTAAGTGAAAGTTTCTAACTATTTGAGACTGTATCTTTCTGACACCGTGGTACCCATGATCGAGACGCCATTGAATTGTGGTATACTACGCCCGCAAATGGCCTCCAAAATACCAGGAGCCAGTTGACTACTACCCATTGAATTACAGGCCTGCGATGGTCAAGCCACCGCTAGCCTAAACCACACCCCCTACCAAGATATGACGATTAACTACGCCCAGGTCGATAAGAAGCAATTGGCCGCAGATATTGATGAGATAAAAAAAACCATTGGCAAGCCTACCGTGGAGGATCTCCAGCATTTAAAAAAGGTGGAGCTTTGGGGGCGAATATCAGCCTTTATCGGTTATGCCACAGCCTGGATAATCCCCTTTAATCCAATATCTGCATTGCTCATCAGCACTGGTAATGTCAGTCGCTGGGCCAATGTGGCTCATCCTATTTTACATGGCGCTTATGACAAGGTGCCCGAAGTTCCCAGGCAATACACCAGCAAGGGCTTTGCCAGGGGCTGGCGACGTCTCATCGACTGGGTGGACTGGATCGAACCGGCAGCGTGGGATTATGAACACAATAAAATGCATCACTACAATCTGGGGGAGGCATCAGACCCGGACAACATAGAAATCAATATGGAGTGGCTGCGTAATTCCAACTGGCCGATGTGGTTACGTTATACATTCATAATCGTGTTCGCCAGCATATGGAAAATCGTATATTACGCACCCAATACCTTGAACATGCTGATCAATGCGGAAAAACGTCGTAAAGGTGAGGCTGAAGATGACACTTTTATAAGGTTAAGTGCCTGGAACCCCTTTGCTAAAGATGGCAGGCGTCTATGGCTGAGCTGCTTTTTGCCTTACATAGGCTTTCGCTTCGTACTGCTGCCGATGCTGTTCCTGCCTCTGGGATGGGATGCTGTTAGCAATGTATTGTTGACTTCATTACTGGCCGAGGCTCTGGCCAACTTTCATTCATTCCTGGTGATCATCCCCAACCATGCAGCAGATGACATCTATCGCTTTGAAGAATCGGGAAAAAGTCGAGGTGAGTTTTATCTACGCCAAATTATCGGTACGGTAAATTACAATACTGGAGCAGACCATATAGACTTTTTTCATGGCTGGCTGAACTACCAGGTCGAACATCATCTATTCCCCTCCTTACCTCTGAATCATTATCAGGAGATGCAGCCGGTGGTAAAGGAGGTTTGTAAAAAACACAACTTGCCCTATCGCCAGGAGAACGTCTTTAAACGTCTCAAAATGACCCTGGATCTGATGGTTGGGAAATCGAACCTGTTAGTCATCAAACATGCCTAGGGAAAGAGGAAAGAATGTATTACGGGTTATGTATTACGGTTTACGGAAAAGATCAGTCACATTAACGTCTTGACGTTAAAACTTTAAAGCGTTAAGTTCAATGCATGAATACTGAACCTAAAAGGGCTACAGTCTACTTCGAGCCGGAAATTCATCGCGCCTTACGATTGAAGGCTGCTGAAACTGACCGCTCTATGTCAGATCTGGTCAATGAGGCAGTGCAGCTCAGTCTTGCTGAAGATGCTGAGGATCTTGCTGCATTTGATGATCGCGTGAACGAACCCAACCTGCCTTATGAAGCTGTCGTCAAGGATCTCAAACAGCGTGGAAAAATATAAGGTAGCTTTAAAGCCTTCTGCCGTAAAAGAGATTGAATCTGTACCTCGTAAGAAAGAGCGGCAACAGATAATCAGGCATATAGGCTTGCTCGCCAGTAACCCTCGCCCGCCCGGGTGTAAAAAACTTTCTGGTCACGATAAATACCGTATCCGACAGGGCACATATCGTATTGTTTATGCTATAGAAGATGGCGAACTCGTTGTTTACATCGTAAAAGTCGGTCATAGAAAGAATGTTTATCGAGGTGCTTTGGGGTAAGAAGTCTTATGAATATGGCTGAGCATCACAACATAATCATTATTGGTGCCGGGCTCAGTGGTTTATATACCGCCTGGCAATTACAGCAAAAACAACAAGACGTTATCGTACTGGAAACTCGAGATCGAACCGGTGGGCGCATACTGTCTGCTGAGTATGGTAGTTCAAGTCAATTTGATATGGGCCCGGCCTGGCTCTGGCCTGATTTTCAACCGCGGTTACAGCAGTTATTGACTCAGCTGGACCTCGATATATTTAAACAATTCACATCCGGGGATATGCTGTACGAAAAATCTCCATCAGCGATTGAACGCCACAGTGGCCAATCCTCCCATGGTCAGTCTTATCGAATCGCCGGTGGCGGCCAGCATTTAATTGAGACATTGCAATCTCAGCTTCCGCAATCATGCATACATCTAAACACTGCTGTGAAATCAATACATGAAGCAGATATGTCGATTCACACAGTACGTGATGGTGAAGCCTGCCAATACACGGCAAATAAAATCATTCTTGCCCTGCCACCTCGCCTTACACAGCAAAATATATCGTTTGACCCACCTTTTTCTAAAGACATCACGGCAGCCTTCGGGGATATACCTACCTGGATGTCCGGCCACTGCAAAATTGTATTTATTTATGAAAAACCGTTCTGGCGAGAGCAAAATTTATCGGGTGAAGTGTTTAGCCAATATGGACCACTATCAGAGATATACGACGCGACCCCTGTTAATGAAGAATATTATGCCCTTACCTCGTTTGTAGGCTTGAATGCTCAGCAGCGAAAACAAATGGATAATGAACAGCTTATTGAAGCCTGCATGCTACAACTTCAACGCCTGTTTGGTGAAGACAGCAAAAACACTCTGGATATTAAAATAAAGGACTGGAGTGACGATACAAATACCAGCACGGAGCTTGATCTAAGCACCCCCATGGTTCACCCGCAATACCCCGACACTTTGCCACGAAGCTTCTGGAACGGGAAATTAATGCTGGCGGGTACTGAGGTTGCCCGGCAGCATGGGGGCTATCTTGAGGGGGCGCTGGAGAGTGCGGATGAGGCTGTTGCTTTGTGTGGGTTGCAGGTGACGAGATAAGAGGAAAGTTGAAGAGGAATGGAAGTTCAAAGCCCTAAACAATCGAGTTCAGTAGCATGGTTTTAGCCACTCACTATTCTACCTTCAGAAAGCACGTATGTATCCCACTGCAATATTATCTGCATCTGAGCCAACATTTTTTTGCGTGCGCCCTCTTGCATAGGCAATCTTGATACTTGATGTTCGGCTAACAGGCATGCCGGCACTCAATGCGTAGAGGTAATCTTCTTTTGCATCATCCTTATCCTCGCCATTGATAGCTGATTGACCTGCTCTTACTGCACCTGCGCTAACTGAAGCCCAGATTCCGCGCTGAAAGCTTCGGATAATATGCGTCTGCAGGGCAAATAATGCATCCTGTTCACGTTTGTTACCATTCCAGAATTCGTTATTGTCGGTGTATAAGAAAGCGGAGCCTGTAAGTTCAAAGGACCAAGGACCGCGTGTGTGCACAAGCCCGAGCTGCGGCCTAATAATGAATCGGTTCTGGCCCAGGTTAAGGAGTTTATCTTCCTTGTATTCTCCCAGTGGCAAACTAACCGCCAACGCAGCACCAACTACTGTGTTCGTGGTGTGTCTAGCACGGTATGCCTGCAATGCCTTACCTTTTAATGCTGGTGCACCGATAAAATTCACTGACAGACGTACGCGTGGATCAGCGAGGCCTTCACGCACTGCTTTAGCCGGTGAGCCATCGAGCAGGCCTTTCCAGATTGCCTTCTGATACGGCACACTGATATCAAAACGAGCCGTCTTACCTGACCAGTCAAAAGACCGCAGGTATGTTGCGACGACAGTATCGACTCTAACTGTCGCGTCCTCGATCTGCAAAACTGGATCAAACAAAACATCACCATCTGTCTTAATGTAACCCACAGCAAAGTAATTTGTGTCGACGGGTACATGTGCCCAGCGACGCGGTTCCAGCTCCTGAGCAAAAGAGATGTTGTGCAATGCAGCCCCTACGAGCACTGCAAAGATGGTTAGCCTGTAATTATTCATGCTGATTTTAAAAGACAATAATTTGAAAAATTGATAATTCAATCATACTTGATGGGCCACTGTTTTACGAAAGGTGTTTACTGCAAGGGAAGGGGTAAAGATGAAAGAAGTATGACCGGTATTACACCCCTG
>DAOVWW010000039.1 GCA_030636465.1 Gammaproteobacteria bacterium | reverse complement strand
GAGGAGCACCCCAAGGCTGGCGAGAATTCTCAAGATTGTTGGCGGAATTATCTGTTCAGCCGCATCAAGCCCAAACACCAGAGAATAGAGTATGATGGCAGCACTGAGGATGACCCCCGCCTGAAAACCGCCACCGGGCCCAAAATCACCATGGAACTGCACATAGAGTGCAAATATAATAATTAGTGGAATCAGGAATTTTGAGACGACCCTAAGGATAAGATTATGCATCATTCCCCTCTCTTTCCTTTTTCTTTCTGCTTGATTTTGGGCGTCTACCGCCAATCAATAGCAATACCGCAATTCCCGCAGTAAAAACAACGACGACTTCCCCTAATGTATCGAATCCTCGATAACTAGCCAGCACCGAGGTAACGACATTTGGAACCCCCGTTTCCGGGACCGCCCTTTCAAGATAGTACGGTGCAACATGTGTTTGAGCGGGGGCATCGGGATCACCGAATACAGGTATATCCAAAGTGCCATAAACTAATGCAGCACCTGTCATAATGACTACCGCTAAAGGCAGCCAGGGGCGATGACTTGCAGATTGCTTTTCATTTTGATCTTTTGTCAGCGCAATCGTTGCCAGCATTAGCACGGTCGAAATGCCTGCGCCAACTGCCGCTTCAGTGAACGCCACATCAGCAGCATCCATCACCACAAACAGGCCGGCAGATAGAAAACTGAATATTCCAAACAGCATAATAATGGCGAAAAGATTTGTCATGCGCACAATGGCCACTGCGGTAATCGCTAAAAATGCTAACAAGGTTATATTGATAAAAACGTCAATCAAGACTCGTCCTTGCCAGTGGCACTATCCAGTTTGGGTTTAAGGCCGCCGTGCATCGCTGCATTTGCCAATGCATGTGAAGCGGTTGGACTGGTAAGAAAAAGGAACATGAAAATCAGTGCAAGCTTGAAAGTGGCAAAACTCATCCCGGCTTGTAAGCCTAAACCAAGCAGAATTAACATGGCACATAGGGTATCGGTTATTCCTGTGGCATGCTGACGGCTATAAAAATCGGGGAATCGATGAATACCGATACCGCCAACAACACCTAACAGCCCCCCACCCAGAAGGCAGCTCCAGCTTAGAATATCGATGATCATTCCTGGTGATCCAACACTAGTCCACCTTCACCGGTTTAGTATTATCTTTCCCGGATGAGTGAAAATCCCCATAAATAACCAATTTTAAAACCGCCACCACACCAATGAAATTTATCAATGCGTAGACCAATGCAATATCCAATAAATCCATTCGCCCGGATAAAAAAGCAAACACAGCTATGAGTAATACGGTTTTGGTACCGAACATATTAATCGCCGCAATGCGATCATAAACAGTGGGCCCCATGAGTGCACGTGCAAGCGCAAGCCCCATGGTAATGAGAATTGCCAACGATACAGCTGTAAGCATTATTTTTCGACGACCTGATCTGGAATCGCTTTGGCCATACTTCCAGCGGATAAATCGTCAGCCGCCTCCCTTGTCAGTGCATGGACAATGATTTTGTCCTTAGTCAGTTCCACACTCACCGTGCCTGGAGTCAGGGTAATGGCATTTGCATAAATAACACGCCCCATATCTGTTTTTTGAGGTACCGGAATTTCAATAAGTTGCGGGCTGATTGATTTGCATCTAAATTTCATTATTCGTTTTGCCACATCAATATTTGCACTCACAATTTCTCGAGAAATATAAACAAAAAAAGCCGGGAATTGTGAGGAAAGATGGACAGGATAGCTTTCATGATCGATAACATTCATACGTTTCGCCAAAAAAATAGTTAACACAACAGACGTCAGCCCAAGCCCGAGCAACAGGGGTTCAAAATGCCCTGACAATAAAAGCCAAAACACAAAGAGAAATACACCATAACTGAAAGCTTTCATCTAATTACATATTCCTGATTACGCTACACTACAGTCTGCAAAGTAAGTAAAGATACCACGTGCCTGCCCCATTAGCGCCTCGATTGTGTGGGAACCAATTGATAGCAATAATCCGCCGACACTGTCAGTCAGCGTTACCAGCTACTATAGCCCTTCGACAGATCAGGCTGCATGGGTAAATACTGCATACAGCGGCGGTATATTGTCAATGATTGCCGAGGCAATACCAGCACTGCAATTACCTCATCCCTGATGCCGGTCAGATCCGATTGCCCAGCCACCTCATTTTTACCAGGCTTAGTGGTGACATCAGAAAGATAAATAAAACAAATATAATTTGCTTATATACATTCTAATTACCTGCTATATACTCAATCAACCGTTGCATAGTGCCTGAATATCTCAGGTACGCAATAAAATTCTAACTGATATATTAAAGCATTAAACACCCAGTGAATAATACTACAGAAAATGAACCCATCCGACTCTCGAAGCTGATGTCTCAGCGGGGGATTTGCTCACGCAGAGAGGCTGATCGATACATAGAGCAGGGCCTCGTCCTGGTTGACGGCAAGGTTGTGGATAAACTCGGCACTAAAATATACTCGCAGCAGACTATTCGCCTGGCGACAAAAGCCAGTAAGCGCCAAAAGTCACGTGTCACAATATTGCTCAACAAACCCGCTGGTGTGGTATCCGCTCAGGCTGAGACGGGCTACAAACCTGCTATCAGACTAATCCTGCCACAAAACCAGTACATTTCCTCACCATGGGAAAAAGCTAAATTCAGTACACATATATTGCAGGGTCTGGCACCTGCAGGAAGACTGGATATAGATTCACGTGGACTGCTGGTACTCACTCAGGACGGCGTCATCGCGAAACAATTGATTGGAGCGGACAGCCTCATAGAAAAAGAATATTTGGTCTGGGTAAAAGGTGAGATTACTGACCAAAGTCTGAACCTGCTACGCCATGGAATAGAACTTGATGGTAAAAAGCTAAAGCAGGCAAAAGTCTTTAAGCTGAATCCCACCCGTTTGAGAATTGTTCTGACTGAAGGAAAAAAACGTCAGATTCGCCGCATGTGTGAAGAAGTTGATCTGAAAGTGACTGGCCTGACACGTACCCGCATAGGAAATATCAAGCTCGGAGACATGCCGACTGGGCAATGGCGATATCTGGGTCAGGATGAGAAGTTTTGAGGGTTGACAAAAGCCCCAAGTCGAAAGATCCAAGATCCAGGTAAAATCTTCCCCTTCTCTTATTGAACTTGGAACTATTACACCACAATCTATACGTTGATAGATTAATTAGTAAATACTAATATACGTCGTTTACATCTAGCGCTAAACAGCTGAGAGCTAAATAGTATGAGTGAGAATACAGAAGATAATCAAGAAAAAAAGATTTCTCCCTTCGCATTAATGGGAAGCATTTTTGCCAGTGCGTTTGGTGTACAGACCAGCAAAAACCGTGAGAGAGACTTCCAGCATGGGAAATTCCATCACTTTGTTATTGCCGGGATAATCTTTGCCATACTGTTTGTACTGGCTGTCGCAGGTATTGTAAAAATTGTCATGTCTAATGTCGGTGTATAAATAAACACCGACCACTGAGCCAGCTATCGATCTATCGCCGTACAGTTTACCGATTACTTTTCTGCAGCAGCAACCGTTCTGATATCTTTAAATATCTTTTCCGGGCTATGAGGCGGGTTCAGAAAAGCAACCAGACTTCCGTCTGTATTCAATAATAATAACGCAGCACTGTGATCAATCTGGTAGTTCTCAACATCTTTATCCTCTACTGCCGGCATATAAACCACGCTCATTTGTAATGACAGGGCTTTAATTAGCTTGGGGTCACCGGTCACGCCAGTAAATGATTCATCAAAGCCAGTAACAAACTTCTTCAGTGATTGTAGATTGTCTCTTTCCTGATCTACGGAGACAAGATAGACCTTAGGAAATTCAATACCTTTCTCTTCTGCCAGTTTTTTAGCCTGTGCCAGCATGCTCAAGGTTACCGGGCAAATTTCAGAGCAATGGGTAAAACCAAAGAAAAGAATACTCCAGTGCCCTTTTAATTCATCACCGTTAAATACCATGCCGTCATGTTTTTGTAGATGTGGCACGCTAATCCTTCGCGCTGGAGAAAGAACATTGCCCTGGATATTTGAAAATTTTGCACGTGCTGCTTCTATTGCTTTATCTTTATCTGTTTTTTGGCTAGCTGAAAACCAGCTGCCCGCAACAATTGCCAAAACTGCGACAACAAGGATAAGTACAGTACTTTTTATATTCATAACAATAACAGCCTCAGATAACTACCAGGTAATGGTCAACAACCATTGAAACAAAGAGTAATAATAAATAATTAATAGAATAAACGAATGTTTTCATCGCTACATTTTCTTTCTTACTAAACATCAGCAGTAAAACCATGTACAGGAAATACAAATTCAACAGTGCCGCACTGAGTAGATAGATCCAACCACTCATGAAAATTAAATACGGCAACATTGTCACCAGGATCATTATTATCGTGTAACCCAGTATTGAATACTTGGTGAATTCAATACCATGAGTAACCGGCAGCATGGGCAGGTTCACTTTTGCGTAGTCGTCACGCCGATGTATCGCCAACGCCCAGAAATGAGGTGGCGTCCAGGTGTAAATGATCAACACCAGCAGCAGCCCCTGAGGGTCTATACTGTTGGTGACTGCGACCCAGCCTAACAATGGAGGAGTCGCGCCGGCCAACCCGCCAATCACAATATTCTGTGGCGTGGCTTTCTTTAAATACATGGTATAGACCACTGCATAACCTATCATACTGGCGAAGGTCAGTACGGCCGTCAGTATGTTTATCCAGGCTGTCAGTATGAACACAGATCCTGCGGCTAGCATCAATGCAAAGATAAATGCATTTTTTTGCTCAACCCTGCCCTGAGGCAAGGGACGGTTTTTAGTCCGTGCCATTTTTGCATCGGATTCGCGTTCGACCACCTGATTAATTACGGCGCCTGCTGCAGACCCTAATCCAATACCAATAGATGAGACGACCAGGATAAATACAGATAGCTCGCCTACCGGACTTGCCAGCAGGACACCAACCATAGCAGTGATAACCAGCAACACAATTACTCTCGGCTTACAGAGATCGTAGTAGTCCCTCCAGCTCGCTTTTTGTTTTAATTCTATTTCTTTTTCCATGTCACGTATTCCAGTACTAATCAGCCTATCTGGGAGGCTTTAAGCAGTTTGCCTAAATCTTTCTGAAAATCCTTATTCGGCTGATCCTGCGTGAATCTCATCATAATATTACCCCTGGGATCCATTATATAGATTTCGTTTTCTTTAATATTAGCCGTTTTCCCCAGTGCATCATTAATGACTTTCTCCTCACCATAGAATTTAAGTGCATTAGGATATTCCGCTTCAATCACTTTGTTAAATGCTTCAGATGGAGGCCCGAGATGAACAATCATTCTTAGGACTCTATGCTGATTCTTGCCTAGAGTCTTATGTATTTGACGTACATCATACAACCTTGAATTACAGGCTTCATCGCAGTCACTTCCAACAAATGAAATTAAGCGCCATTTGTATGTCAGTTTTTCTTTTGCTATCAGCGTATTATTTTCATCTTTCAGATTTAAAGCTGAGATATCAACAATTGGATTCAAAATTTCGCCTTTGTTGGTAAATGTGCTGACATTACCAAAGAAAAACACCACGTAAGCAACAACTACCGGAGCAACAAAGGTCAGTACCACAAACCAGACGGTGTACGGGTTCTTGCCTTTTACTTCATTTTCCTTTTCATTCATTTCAGTTTGTCCGCTTTTTTGTATTAACGACGAAATACAGGCTTAAAATTGCTGACATCATGGCAAACCATTGAAAAGCATAACCATTGTTTTTCGCACTATTCAGGTTTACGACAGGCTGATGGTATTTTAAACCACCCGGTCCATCTTCAGCTAGCCTGACAATCATTTTCATTAGACTGGTTTTAAACATAGTTTCCAGCTCAGCAATTTCTATGTATTGCAAAACTGCAGGCCATTTATTATTTTGATGAATATTTTTTGACAGAATCAGTCCGCTGGACGGTGTCTTTTCCATCAAGCCTTTAATTACAACTACTTGATCCGGTGTATCAAATACGGGTAGATCTTCCCTGTATTTCCCTAATGGAACAAACCCGCGGTTAACTATTACAGTAATTTCATTGGCCATTTTAAAAGGGGTAAATACTTCATAGCCGACGACGCTATCCACGACTCTGTTATCGAGTAGTATTGAATGTTCAGTGTCATATTGCCCTTCAAAGCTGACAGGTAAATACTCTCTTTCTGACATGTCATATGGCAACTGCTTAAATCCAATTGGAGGCTTATTTTGACGCTCTGCTATTTTCTGCTGTAAATTATCTTTATAATTCGCACGAGAGAGTTGCCATTGGCCAAGTGAATAGGTCAGCGTCACCAGGGCAATAGTCAGCAGGGTAACAAATACACCTGGGCTGAAAGTGTATGCGCCGATATTCAGACTGAAAAAGCGTATTTTAAAAAACCACTTCATATAAACAAAATATTATTTAAGAGTACAAACATGCCATTTATTTTTAAAATCATCATTATTTCCCTACTGCTACTTGTTTTATTCAGCCTCGGTTCTGCTCTTGTGGCCATGGTTAAAGGAGATACATCCGATAAAATGGTCAAATCACTGACCTGGCGTATAGGCCTGTCTGTATTTATCTTCGTCCTGCTCATAATAGGACAGGCCACGGGGGTAATAACCTCCCATGGCCTGTAGGTAAAGCTTCTAATCGAGTGCCTGTAGATCAAGCACTCAAAATTAGATTAGTTTGTAATACCTGTTCGTTATAACCAGTAAACAAAGATATAAAGACCCAGCCACACCACATCAACAAAATGCCAGTACCAGGCGACGGCTTCAAAAGCAAAGTGCTTTTCGGCAGTAAAGTGTCCTTTGATTACACGGATCAGCATAATAAACAGCATCGTTGCGCCCATGGTCACATGGAACCCATGAAAACCTGTGAGCATAAAGAATGTACTGCCATAGATGCCTGAATCCATAGTCAGGCCCATATCATTATAGGCCTCAATATATTCTTCTACCTGAAAGAAAAGGAAGGCTACACCCAGTAATACCGTGGCGGCCAGCCAATATGTCAGCGGTTTACGATGTCCAGCTCTTAATGCATGATGAGCTAAAGTAATGGTCACACTCGATGTCAGCAGTAATGCTGTATTGATTGCCGGTAAGCCTAATGCACCCATTTTCTTTTCAGGGCCAACAAACGCCGTATTATCCGGGTTTGTCAGAACAGGCCAGACAGCTTCGAAAGCCGGCCATAACAATTCACTAGTCATCGCATTATTGCTGGCACCGCCTAACCACGGCACTGCAATCGTTCGTGCATAATAAAGTGCGCCGAAGAAGGCCGCAAAGAACATCACTTCAGAGAAGATGAACCAGAGCATGCCAATTCTGAATGACTTATCTACCTGCTCGTTATAATTATTCGCCAGTGATTCATCGATCACTGCGCCAAACCAGCCGTAGAATAAATATGCAATTAGCGCGAAACCAACCGGCAGCATCCAGCTAATTGAGTCACCGTGAAGTGACTGTACTGCACCGATCACCGTAGTGGTTAACGCAATAGTCCCAACTACAGGCCATTTACTTGGTTCTGGTATGAAATATTCACCATGATTTGTGGTAGACATTTTGTAATCCCTAGTTTGTGTGGTTTGCCAGAGTGTTGCTGATCGAAGATGTTTTCACGCTTCGCTTCGCTCCCTCTGTGCCCGGTTTTATAAAAAATGTATAGGATAAGGTGATTTCATTGATATCCTTAGAGATTGACGGATCAACAATAAAAACAACAGGCATCACCTTTTCTTCTCCTGCCTTTAATTTTTGCTCGGTAAAACAGAAACACTCGGTCTTCTGAAAATACTTTGCAGCTAGCCCTGGTGCAACACTCGGGATTGCCTGCCCTATCATATCCTTACCAGTCTTGTTCCTGACCAGAAAATCAATTTTTGTCGGTTGCCCTGGATGAACTATTACAGAATCCTGGGTCGCCTTAAACTCCCACGGCATATACGCATTCAGGTTGGTCAAAAATTCTACTTTTATTTCTCTTGAGGTATCTGCCTCATAGGAGCTAAAGCTGCTGACCTGTTCCCCTGTTTTGCCGTTTAAGCCGGTAAAGTCACAAAAGACATCATATAGCGGCACCAGAGCAAAGCCAAACCCGAACATCGCGACGACAGTGACCAGTAATTTTGCAATTACTTTAGTGTTTGACGCCGGCGTATTGTTCGGTTCAGTTGCCATACTGTCTATTTAACAGTAGGTGGTGTCGTAAAGCTATGGAATGGTGCTGGCGATGGAAGAGTCCATTCCAGGCCTTCTGCGCCTTCCCAAACCTGATCAGTAGCTTTTACATGGTTGCGACCACGAATTGTTGATACGACATTGTAAAGAAGAATCAGCTGACTGAAGCCGAAGATAAAGGCACCAACTGAAGCCCACTGGTTAAATTCAGCGAACTGTATATTGTAATCAGGGATGCGACGTGGCATACCTGCGAGCCCTACAAAATGCATAGGGAAGAACAATAAGTTCACAGAAATGGTGGAGATCCAGAAGTGGATTTTCCCCATTTTCTCGTTATACATATTGCCTGTCCATTTAGGCAGCCAGAAGTAAATTGCTGCAAAAATCGCATACAGTGCACCAGTTACCAGAACATAATGGAAATGTGCAACAACGAAATAGGTATCGTGGTACTGGAAGTCAGCAGCAACGATGGCCAGCATCAGTCCTGTAAAGCCACCGATAGAGAACATGAAGATGAAACCTATGGCAAATAACATAGGCGTTTCAAAGGTCATAGACCCCTTCCACATTGTGCTCACCCAGTTAAAGACTTTCACACCTGTTGGTACGGCAATCAGCATCGTGGCATACATGAAGAACAGCTCAGTGGCCACTGGCATACCGGTAGTGAACATGTGATGTGCCCAGACGATGAATGACAGGAAAGCGATGGATGAAGTGGCATAGACCATTGAGCTATAGCCAAAGATCCTCTTGCGAGCAAACGTTGGAACAATCTGAGAGATGATACCGAATGCAGGCAGGATCATGATATAGACTTCAGGGTGACCGAAGAACCAGAACACATGCTGGAACAGCACAGGATCGCCACCACCGGCCGCATCAAAGAAGCTGGTACCGAAGTTGCGGTCTGTCAGCATCATGGTGACTACACCGGCCAGTACTGGCAATACTGCAATCAGCAGATAAGCGGTAATGAACTACGTCCATACGAAAATAGGCATCTTCATATAGGTCATGCCCGGGG
>DAOVWW010000162.1 GCA_030636465.1 Gammaproteobacteria bacterium | reverse complement strand
TTTGTTTGCCGATGATTCCTTTGCCATTAATCACATAATTGCCGCCAGTAAATATTATCAGTATAGAAAGCAAGGCGAATGACAGGGCAATAGACTTTCTGTACATATAAGTGCAAACAAGTATAAGTAAAAAGCAGGCGAGTATGGCCGCGCGGCTGTCGGTAAGTACGAGCGTAATAGCAATAGAGCTATAGAGACTTAAATAAAAAAAACGAGAGAAAAAGTTTGATGTATTCCACTTTGAATAGAGTATGGAAATAATGATAGCGAGAGACAGGCTGAGATAAATGGCAGTATGATTGACATGTCCTACAGAGTGAAACTCAATGTACTCCTTACTACCGAGGATTAGTAATTGCCAAACTGCAAGCACAGATGCAAGTAAGGTAGATAGCAGGATGACATTAAATATAATGTTTATATTTTTATATGAGTTGTCACTTTTTTTGAGAATTAATAACACTGAAGTAAATATAATTAAATCAGTGCTGCCACTCCACTCTTTATGATGTATGCCGGCAAAATAAGCAACAATCAGACCGGAGCTCATCCATATAATAATCAGTGCATCCAGAAGGTCCCATTTCTTTTTATCTGGGTTTGAAATGAGTAATAAAACTGAACTGACTACATATATCCCCCAGAATATTAACTTTGGTGTTTCCTGGCTTGGTAACGCGAGTATCAGCAACAGCAGAAAAAGAAGATTAAATTTTTCCAGTGCAGATTTGTGTTCGACAAAATAGTTAATCATGTTGTTTCTGAATTTCGTCCTGACAGTGCTTAGGGCTGATGCGTAGTAGTACAACTTCAGTGCCTAGAGAGTCCAGGTCCTGTTGATGTAAAGCTCTCTTCCAGTCAGAAAATGTTGTCCCTGCACGGGTAAAACGAGCCCAGGACCCACGTGAAGAAAGTATCCTGTTTGCTGATAAAGTCTGGTATTCCATACCTAGATCTGACATTTGTTTTTTTGCCATGCCCAGCTTATCTTCTGGTGAAAAGAGTAGAAAGCCTTTACAGGTTGTCAGCACTTCCGGAGGAAGCGTCCATAACCTGGAGGTCGCTCTGAGGCCGCGTTTGACGGCAATAGGCAGCATCGCTGGCTGAGGCCCTGCATATAATACGGTATATTCATCTTTGATGGTATTTTCAGTCCCGTCAGGAATGGCATTGATACCAATTCGTGGATAAATAAGGGCTGTTACGCTGAACCAGTAAACAATGGAAGTGGCTGCGAGAGCCGTGGGGTTTTTAGCTTGCCACCAGTAATAAATAAAAATAGAAATAAATATAAATGCGACGCCAGTAGTGAAATCGAGCCCGCGAAACAGGAAAACAATTAGAAATAGTACTAAGCCTATGAGAGAACTAATAACTGCACCAGCCTGAAACCAGCGTTTTAAATCTGAGACATCGTTGTAGCGACTAAGCAGTACTGTAATCAGTATTGACAGGGGTATGAGGCAACCATACAGATAACGTCCGAATGTTTTAAAAAAGAAAAATGGCAGTAAGCTTAACAGCAGCCACAGTAGTAAGAATTTGACTGATGATGGTAGTCGGACGCGAGTATTGCGGTTAGAGCGAAAATTATTAAATAACAGCCCTATAGCAATAACTGACCAGGGCAAGGCTAAAGCAATCAGATTTAGTATGGGAGATAGCGAGAAAGTAAGTATCTCTCTATCATTAACTTCCTGTGCAAGTGTATTAGTTAAATCTTCAGGGTATAACTGGTAGAGATAGACATACCAGGGCAGAACTATCATCACAACGATAATCAAGGACGCAGACCACAGGCGCCAGTTCCAGGCATGCAGGGTGGCATTCGGTCGGGTTAACACCCAGGCTATCAGGGCAGGAAAATAGAAGATGAGTGCAACGGGACCTTTAATCAGGAAGGCAAGCCCAAGAAAAATCATCGATGCTGCTAAATAAAAAAATGAACGATGCCGGTCCCATAGCAGCATGAATAAAATTGAAATACCTGAGAAAGCGGATACAGGAATATCCAGCAGAAACCGACGCCCATCTATCATAATGCCAGCCATGCCCAACATGATGAGTCCGGTTAAAAAGGCCTGATTTTTATTTTTATTGAGATGTAAGGAGAGAGCAGAGGTACTGACAATAAGGATCGCGGCGAATATAACGCCAATAAGCCTGGCAGAGGTAAGTGAGACGCCAAATAGATCAAAATTGATTTTACCCAGCCAGTAAATTAAAGGAGGTTTTTTAAGCCTTGGCAGCCCATCCAACCAGGGTAGCCAGCCATGCCCGCCTTCAATCATGTGCATGGGGGTTCTTATAGTCAGGTAGTACTCATCCTTGCCGGTAATCCCGGTAATCTCACCGATGCCGGGAAACAGGGCTAGCAGAGCAATAAAAAATAATAGAGAAAAAATAAAAATTGGTGAACGAGAAGCCATGAGTTTTTAGCTGCTAACTTTAGATTTCTGTTTTGCCATGGCAAACATCATACCCATTACCAGCATCGCCAGCATTGCATGTTCCTGGTAAAAGGGCGTGTTAAACATTCCAGCAATCACCGGAATACTAAGTCCGCCGAGACCGCCATACCAGGCCCAGCCTGGTTTGCGCTGAGGTGCTCCGCGCCAGTCCTTAAAAAGACATATAAAGACTAGCAGGAAGAAAAATAACATGGCGAGCAGGCCGACTATGCCTTGCTCGATGACCTGAGTCAGGAACAGATTGTGACCATGACTGTACTTCTTCATCTTCATCAACGATTCGTTTTGCGTGACAAAGTCCATGTCATTGATGACTTTGTAGTTGCGTGGGCCTATCCCCCAGACCAGATCATTGCCTTCAGCCAGTTTGGCAATGGCAATTTTCCAGGCTGACAGGCGCTGATGATCAGACTCGGCTGTGCGCTCAACAGAATATTGGTCCACCACATCTTTGCTGAAAAAATTATTGGGAAAAAACTGAATAAAGGCAATAAACAGTAGTACAACTATAGCCAGGCCCCCGGTCCAGGTAAGTACCGTCTTTACACGTAAAGTCGATATAGCCAGCAATAGGAAAATCAGAGAAATCGCCAGTATACTGCCACGGCTACCCATATATACCAGGGCAATAAGTTGGATCAGCAAGGCTATTTTGAGGAAGGTGTTTAGTCTGGGTGAGCTATTTCTGTTATCCAGTAGCAGGCCGGTATTCAGCAGTATGGCAATACCAAGATAGATGGAGGACTGGGTCAGGATTCCTGCAGAGTGAAACTGGAAGTCCATACTGTAATTGAGTAGAAATTCAACCAGTCCGTAGACCAGTCCACCGAGCACACCAATAATTAGCAGCACAGCAATCTGACGGTATTCTTTTTCGCTATAACCTGCGCAATAAAGGCACAGAAAAAGCGTGCAAAACCGGTATTCATCGAGAAAACCTTTAAACCCGTTTTCAATAGGCCAGTTAACGAGAGTGCTGGTGAGCGTTGCCAACAGGTAAAGAGTGATTGCGATGGTGGCGGGTTTAGCGGGTACTAGCGAGAGCGTTCCATCACGATAGCGTCTTATTACATATGTGCAGAGGTAGAGAAACCAGAACAGGGTTTTACCCGCCTCCAGGCTGGGCATAATTAGCGCCAGAAAAGAGATAAAAAACAGCTCGTATTTATAAAGTGTTGGCGAGCGCATCTATTGTTTGTTACCTGCAATAGCATTTGAAAAAATGTTCAGCATTTTATCGAGCATGTGCTGACTGGAAAAATTAATTTTAGCATTTTTCTCCGCGCTAGCCGCCATAGTCAGGAGGAGGTGCTTATCATTTTTCAACAACTCCAGGGCATCAAGGATAGCCTTACTGTCCCGGGGTTCAACGATAACGGCCGTTTCATCAGCGATTATGGCTTCGTTGATGCTGCCGGTGAGCGTTGTAATTGCCGGCACACCACAGGCCTGCGACTGCATTAATGCCTGTGGCACACCTTCATTGGCATAGGATGGCAGGCAAAAAAGGTCCATGCAATTAAGCCACTCGGCAATATTGTTCTGGCGGCCGCTGAACACAACACGGTCCTGGAGCTCCAGTGTGTTGACCAGTTGATGCAGTGCTTCCCATTGCGGACCATCCCCAACAATCAGCAGTTGGCTGGATTGATCGCTGAATTGTTTGAATGCCTTGATCAGGTAGCGATGGCCTTTCCAGCTGCGTAATGTCGCAACAATGCCAATAATGAAAGCGTTACTGTCTAAACTCAGCTTGTCACGAGATTGCTTTTTATCGCTGGTCTTAAAATAATTCAGATCAATGCCGGTACGGACAGAAGTGATATGTGATGCAGGAAAATGATTGGTATTGATTAATGTTTGCCGCAGGTTCTCACCTGTCGTGACGATATGATTGCAGGACTTTGTGTAAAGCCAGCGTGATGAAACAGAATTTGAGATCGGTGCAGAAATATGTCGAGTGCGAACGACTGCCGGGCGGTTTTTAATCAAACGAGTGGCAAGGGCAACTAACCAGCTATCGGTAGAACTGTGAGTATTGATTACATCCTGGGGATTTTCTTTCAGCCAGTTCAACAAAGTGAATATAGCCCGCACTTTTTTTCTACCAATGGGCAATATGATCACACTCAGGCCATGTTCATTTGCCAGATCTGCGATTTGTGCTTCAGCGGGACACAAAATAGAAACTTCGTGCCCCATTTCCTGCATGCCCTGAGCTTCCTTGACTATGCGCATTTCCTGGCCGCCATAACCAAGGGAGGATTCTGTGTGAAGTATTTTCATATCAATTGAGTATA
>DAOVWW010000308.1 GCA_030636465.1 Gammaproteobacteria bacterium | reverse complement strand
TGTTGAAAAAGGAATACTGGAAGGATATACACTAGTAAATAGTTAAAAATACACTGACACGGGGGCTGCACGCCCCCGTATCTGTTTAAGAGATTTAATGTAAACAGGTGAACCGGATTAATAATCAGGATAAAGAAATATGAACATGTCTTCACCAGCAAGAAAGCCTATCATGACACTCTACTCAGGCTATGATTGTCCATACAGTCATGCTTCAAGAATCGTATTATTCGAAAAAGATGTCGATTGTAAAATTGAATATGTTGATTCAAGTGAGGTGTCAGATGTCCTCGCCGATCTGAATCCATACAATGAAACACCCACACTGATTGATCGTGAACTGGTGCTGTACAGTTCAACATTGATTAATGAATATCTGGATGAGCGGCTTCCACATCCACCATTGATGCCTGTTGATCCAGTCAGTCGCGCTCGCGCACGATTAATGGTGAGGCGCATTTACCGTGACTGGACTCGTTTATTACCAGCCTGTATTGGTAAAGATGCAAAAAAAGCTACTGCAGCACGTCAAACTATCCGCGATGGATTAACAGCGCTTTCTCCTGTGTTTACTGTGCAAACCTATTTGCTAGGGGATGATTACTCTCTTGTTGACTGTTATATGGCGGCTCTTTTATGGCGCTTGCCAAATTGTGGAGTGGAACTCCCAGCACAGGCGAAATCGGTAAGTGAATATGCACATCGTTTATTTAGTAGGCGTGCTTTTCAGCAAAGCCTGAGTGAAATTGAGCGTGGCTTGAGACAGAGAAAAACAGCTTAACTATTTCGTACCCTGGCTGATTATCAATATTAATGACCTCGACTCGCCCATATTTAATTCGGGCAATCAACGAATGGGCCATTGAAAACGACCTGACGCCTCATCTGTTAGTGAATGCTATGGATGAGGGGGTGGTTGTCCCGACTCAATTTATCAATGATGGCCAGATTATCCTGAATATCAGCCCTGCTGCGGTGCAGGCGATAGAACTGGGCAATGAATGGGTAATGTTCAGCGCCCGGTTTTCTGGTAAATCCATGAATATTGAAGTCCCTGTTGATTCTGTGCTGGCTATCTACGCCAGGGAAAATGGACAGGGTATTTTCTTTCCTGAAGAAGATGGGTCACCAGGGCCGGATGGCGGTGATGACAAAACTACAGAAAAGCCGGTGGCCAGGAAAACTGATAAACCTCGCTTGAAAGTAGTGAAGTAACCCCCATATCCACTTGTATCAGAGTAGTAGGGCAGCTCTACTAATTAATGAATATTCATCTCATATGCAGAATTTTCCATCTCTTCGTTAAGTATCTTCGCAATAGCTAGCTATTAAATGCGATCCTTGCCTTGATATGTACAATTCTTCAAACTTTCTGATCTATCCATAATTAATAGAGATGCCCTATACAAGAACACTCTTTTTTTAAGCGGAAAAAACAATGCAACAATATCGCGGTACTACCATACTCTCTGTACGCAGAGGCAATACAGTTGTAATTGGTGGCGATGGCCAGGTATCTCTGGGCAATACGGTCATGAAAGGTAATGCAAGAAAGGTTCGACGTCTTTACCGTGAAAAGGTAATAGCCGGTTTTGCAGGTGGAACTGCCGATGCCTTTACCCTCTTTGAGCTTTTTGAAGCTAAACTTGAAAAGCACCAGGGGCAGCTCGTGCGGGCGGCTGTTGAGCTGGCAAAGGACTGGCGTACAGATAGGATGCTGCGAAGACTGGAAGCCTTGCTTGCGGTAGCGGATAGCGAAGCCTCATTAATCATCTCAGGCAATGGTGATGTCATTGAGCCTGAACACGGCATCATGGCAATAGGCTCTGGTGGTGATTATGCAAAGTCTGCAGCATTGGCGCTCGCTGCTAATACCGAGATGGGTGCAAAAGATATTGTAGAAAAAAGCCTCGGCATTGCCTCCGATATCTGCATATATACCAATTCAAATCTAACCATAGAAACCCTGGAATACTAAAGGGCATCTCTAATAATCCATGAATAATCAAAGGCTCCTTTAAATGTCCAGTATGACCCCCCGCGAAATCGTCCACGAACTGGACAAGCATATTATTGGTCAGTCATCAGCAAAGAGAGCAGTTGCCATTGCCTTGCGTAACCGCTGGCGCCGGTCACAGGTTGCAGATATAGACCTGCGTACAGAAATCACCCCAAAAAATATATTAATGATAGGCCCTACAGGTGTGGGCAAAACAGAAATTGCCAGGCGTCTCGCGCGGCTCGCCAATGCACCTTTCATAAAAGTAGAAGCGACGAAGTTCACCGAAGTCGGTTATGTCGGCAGGGAAGTCGATTCGATAATCCGCGACCTGGTTGATATGGCAGTTAAGATGCTGCGAGAGCAGGAAGTTGAGAAACTTAAACCACGGGCCGAGGATGCAGCAGAAGAGAAAATACTCGATATTCTGATCCCGCCTGCACGTGATGTGGGTTTTGAAGAATCAAAAAAAGCGGATGATAGTGCTGCCCGTCAGGTGTTCCGTAAAAAATTACGCGAAGGCAAGCTTGACGATAAGGAAATAGAAATTGAGCTCAGTTCCCCAGCTCAGGGTGTAGAAATACTGGGTCCTCAGGGTATGGAGGATCTGACCAACCAGATTCAGGGCATGTTCCAGAATATGGGGAATCAAAAGACCAAAAGCCGTAAGGTGAAAATCAAGGAAGCAATGAAGCTGCTAACTGAAGAAGAAGCAGCAAGCATGACTAACGAAGACGATATCAAGCTAAATGCTGTCGAACTGGTCGAGCAGAATGGTATCGTCTTTCTTGATGAAATAGATAAGGTAGTCGGACGCAGTGAAAATAGCGGATCCGATGTATCTCGTGAAGGCGTTCAACGGGATCTGTTGCCTCTGGTTGAAGGCTCAACCGTATCAACAAAATACGGCATGGTGAAAACCGACCA
>DAOVWW010000019.1 GCA_030636465.1 Gammaproteobacteria bacterium | reverse complement strand
TTAAGGGCACCTCTATTTATTCATGAATATTCATCTCACATCCAAAATCACTCATCTCTGCGTTAAGCATCTTCGCAATAGCTAGCTATTACGTGCGATCCTTGCCTTAATATGAGTGATTTTGAATGCAATCTGATCTATCCATAATAAATAGAGGTGTCCTTAAGAATATACGGGACATTCTCTCATGACCGTCCACTTCAACCCAACCAGCAAAACATAAAACAGTGAACTATAAGTGAACCCTCTATTAATACTTTTTATCGACCTGATTCGCCTGCGTAAAGGACCTCAGGATTTACCTGCTTCTCAGGGACTGTTAATCATCACAGCGTGTTTACTTATTGTAAGCGCTGTTCTCGGGGACCAGTTCAATAGCGGCTTCAGTGAACGCCTGATATTTGCACTAACCCAGGTCGCAATATTGACCGTGGTAGTCTGGTTTATCCTTAGTTTAAATCAGAAAGCTTCACGAGCTGTGCAGACATTGACCGCCTTCTATGGCAGTAGCGTGATAATTCAGCTATTCGTCTGGCCATTTCGCAGCTGGTTACTATCTTTAACTGAAGAAGCTCAACAACAGGCCACAATACCCTTGCTTGCCGTCATTGGTCTGGCGGTCTGGTCTTTTGTTGTCATGGTACACATTTACAAAAATGCCCTGGAATCAAGTCGAGGAAAAGCTATCCTCATGAGCATTATTACGCAAATGATTGTGGGCATGAGCATGCTGACGCTGTTCTCAGCCGAACTGCAACAGAATCTGGCCAAATAAACTCCATGCATATTCACATCCTCGGAATCTGCGGAACATTTATGGGTGGTATTGCCGGGCTTGCCAGAGAAATGGGTATAAGGGTAACAGGGTCTGATACGAACATTTATCCGCCTATGAGTACCCAGCTTGAACAACTGGGCATTAAGGTGAACCAATATGATGTGGCCAATCTTGAGCCAGAACCGGATATTGTCGTCATCGGCAACGCCCTGTCACGGGGAAACCCGGAAGTAGAAGCGGTACTGAACAAAGGCATTAAGTATGTCTCAGGACCACAATGGTTATCAGAAAACTTTTTGCAGGGGCAGCATGTGCTTGCTGTCGCCGGCACCCACGGCAAGACCACCACCAGCAGCATGCTGGCCTGGATACTGGAGTATTCCGGCCTTGAACCGGGATTTCTTATTGGTGGTATACCGCAGAATTTTGGTATTTCTGCCCGTGCTGGCGGCAGAAAGTATTTTGTCATTGAAGCCGATGAATATGACACGGCATTTTTTGATAAACGATCAAAGTTTATCCACTATCACCCCCAGACATTGATATTGAACAATCTAGAATTTGACCACGCAGATATTTTTGCTGATCTGGATGCCATTAAACAACAATTTCATTTTCTTGTCCGTACCGTTCCGGGTGCTGGCCAGCTGGTCATTAACGCTGATGAGAAAAACCTGCAGGATGTTATCGACATGGGCTGCTGGTCAGAAAGTTGCCATTTCAGTATTACCGAAAACAAAAATACTGAGTGGCAGATTGAAAGCCTGAAACAGGACTATTCTCAATTTAAAATAGTATTCAATAATAAATCAGCAGGAATAGTGGACTGGCCATTGATGGGCTCACACAATGCAGCTAATGCTCTGGCAGCCGTTGCCGCGGCTGCGCACGTGGGCATTTCAGCTGAAAGTGCTATTGAGGCACTAAATCAATTTATAAATGTCAAAAGACGCATGGAAGTCAGGGGCACAATTAATAATGTCACTGTCTATGACGATTTCGCACATCATCCGACTGCGATTTATACTACCCTGGAAGGATTACGTAAACACTGCGGTAATGAAAAAATTATTGCCATCCTCGAGCCTCGCTCAAATACGATGAAAATGGGTGTACACAAAAATACATTATTAGAATCCCTGCGACTCGCCGACAGCGTTTTAATTTATCAACCGGAAAATAGTGAATGGAGTGTTTCCGACCTTAAAAATAACCATGCACAGGAAATTTCTACCTATACGGACTTTAATTCGTTACTCAATGAAGCACTAGAACAAAGCCAGCCTGGCGACAACCTGCTGGTCATGAGTAATGGTGGTTTTTCTGGTATACATAACAAACTGCTAGCGGGGCTGGAGAAAAAATACTCTAAACATTGAATTGATTAATCCCGTCACAGCGAGGCAATCTCATGCAGTATAATCAACCACTTTGAGATTGCCACGTCGCTTTGCTCCTCGCAATGACGATTTAATCAGGGGTTCCCTAAACTTTAAGATCAAAAATATGAATCAAGGAAAATAGTATGAAACAAATAAAACCGCCCTTTTTACTACTCGTGTTATGTCTGTTCCCTGTTAGCTTAATGGCGGCAGATTTTAAGGAGGGTGTTGAATACACAACCTACAACAAACCTTTACCTGTTAATACCGGCGATAAAATAGAAGTGCGTGAGATATTCTGGTACGGCTGCCCGCATTGTTTTAACCTCGAAGCCCCATTAAACAAATGGCGTCAGGAGGGCATTCCCGACAATGCGGAATTTTTACGCATGCCAGGCATTTTTCGCGATAACTGGATTCCACATGCCCGTGCATACTATGCTTTTGAAGCTTTGGGTCAGACGGAAAAACTTCACCATGCGATGATGAATGAAATGCATGTGAAGAAAAAAAGGCTGATGACAAAAGATCAGATCGCCGACTTTATCGCGACACAAGGTGTAGACAGAAAAGAGTTTCTCGATGCTTATAACTCTTTTAGCGTAGATTCTCTCTCGCGTCAGGCTGGCATCATGACAAAACGTTATAACATTACCGGTGTTCCAACTATCATAGTTGATGGGCGCTACCTGGTATCCACCTCACATACAGGCAAAGGGAAATTGTTCAAAGTGGTTAATTATCTCGTTGAAAAGGCTGCGGCACTTCGCAAGCAGGAAGAAACAAAATAATTCAGAGCATTGTCCAACTACACAATCAAACTCAATTATTCATTAAATCTCATGACTAAACTGAATCGCCTGTTAGCAGCGGCATCTGCCGCTGCAGTGATACTACTCTTATCCTCTAATCATGCCTTTGCCGCTCCAACGCCTGCTGCAGCAAACCCGGTCGAAATGGGTGATGAAGTTAATCTGATCCTGACGAAAAGAAAAGTTGATCCCATCAGGTCAGGAAAACGTGCCATTCGTGTTCTGGTCAACTATAACGCCACCAACTATTTCATCGTAAAAGGTAAACAGGCTGGGCTTGAATATGAATTAATGCACTCATTCGAAAATTACCTTAACAAGGGGCTCAGTGCAGACAAAAAATATCATTTCTTCTTTATCACCCTGCCTTTTGACCAGTTGATACCCGCATTATTAAGTGGTGAAGGCGATATCATTGCTGCGGGTATGACCATCACACCTGAGCGTAAGAAAAAAATAGCCTTTAGCAGCCCGTATAGAAAAAATATTTCTGAAGTCGTTGTTCGCAGCAAGCAGGCAGATGAAGTCAAGACTGCAAAAGATTTAACGGGCAGGACGGTTCATGTTGTTAAAGGCAGCAGTTATTTCACTCATCTTAAGCAACTGAATGTCCAGCTGAAAAAAGAAGGTAAGCAAGCAATAAATATAGTTGAAGCCGATGAAAGCCTGGTAAGTGAAGACCTGCTGCAAATGGTCAATGCCGGGATTTATCAGTACGTGGTCGTTGATAGTCATATTGCTAAGATCTGGTCACAGGTGCTCGAAGACATGGTTCCTGAGACAGGCGCTTCAATTAGTACCGGCAGCCAGATTGCCTGGGCCGTCAGAAAAAATGAGAGCGACATACTCTACAAACTTAATCTATTTCTTAAAAAGTACAAGCAGGGCACTAAGACTGGCAACATCCTGTTCAACCGTTATTATAAGAATACCAAGTGGATTACCAACCCGGTTAGTGACAGTTCCCTGAAAAGGCTACATATGTACCAGAAGTCCTTCATTAAATACGGCAAGGAATACAATATTGACTGGGTCATGCTGACCGCACTGGGCTATCAGGAATCTAAACTGAATCAACATGTAAGGAGTACACACGGGGCCGTAGGTGTGATGCAAATCAAACCTTCAACAGCAGGCGATAAAAACATTAAAATAACCGGCGTTAAAGAGTCTTCCGATAAGAATATTCAGGCCGCTACCAAGTACCTGGCGTTCCTGCGTAAAAGATATTTTTCTGACCCGAAAATCGCACCTATAGAACAACTGGCATTTACCCTGGCGGCCTATAATGCCGGTCCGGCCAGAATAAATAAAATGCGAAATAAGGCTAAATCACTGGGTAAAAATCCGAATAAATGGTTCCACAATGTGGAGTATGTAACCCGTCGATACGCCAGTAGCGAGCCGGTAAACTACGTCGCTAATATTATGAAATACTACCTTGCATTCAAATCAACGATAAAAGCTGAAGGCGCGAGGCTTAAGGCGACGGAAAAGATCAAATAGTTATTGTAGTAGCGTCGCTCGGCGAGAATTTTAGAGATCTACAGAATTCAACTGATCACGCTGAGCGACGCTCCTACAAATAATACTTATACTATTTATTTAGAAGAATAAACTTCGAACCTTCAAGTGCAACATTCGCCATCAGCCCCTTGTTACCAAAAGCAAAACCAAGGATAGGGTCCTTGGCATTGATGGTATCAATATTTTCAGACGTACCCCATTCAACAAAGGCAACTGAGCCATCTATACCTGCACGCCAGCCTTCACTATGACGAAACTTGACCAACTCAGCATCATCAAGAAAAATAAGAACTAGTGATTTTGTCTGTGCTCCGAAAGTAAAACCAATTGAGGCAGATGCCGTGCTCCAGTACTCAACCGTCTGCCCATTAATTCGCATTGCCCCTTCACCATATTCACCACCGATACCGATGCCTGCCCTGAAAACACTCGGGAATACCAGCACACCTTTTGCGACACTAAGGTATTGAGCTGCACCAGGCACCCGTATTTTAAACACCTTCAGCGTGGCATCAACCTTAGCGTCAATCTCCTCAGCTGTTGCAGCCATGGCAGCATTGGTGAAGAACAAAGATGCCAGTAAAAAAAGCAGGCTAATCCTCGCAGCAGGTTGATGAACTCCGGGCTTTCTCATATTAAATGACTCCATTAATGATTG
The DNA here is from genome assembly GCA_030636465.1 of Gammaproteobacteria bacterium. Taxonomy (GTDB): domain Bacteria; phylum Pseudomonadota; class Gammaproteobacteria; order BMS3Bbin11; family BMS3Bbin11; genus BMS3Bbin11. Next base: position 5,589 of record DAOVWW010000019.1, on the reverse strand, counting down.
GTTTACTTAAGTGCTTAATTGGCTTAAAAGTTATAACTCATCACAAACATGATGATCACTGTAATCTTTTGCCATCTCTTCAGGGTCCATATTTGGCATCATCCCCTTCATAGAAGCAGACATCTTTTCCGTGCATCCGCGCATGGTTTTTAATGCAGGAGAGCTCAGCATTTTTTTACTGAATTCTACAGCCTTATCCTGCGCTTCATCACGCTTACCGTTCTTACATAAAGTTTTCACTTCTGCTTCAAATTTATTTGCATCTGTCTCAAGTGCCTTTATCTCTTTTTGGTCAATAGTCTGCATGCATACGGCCATTTCCTGCATCTGCGCCATCATGTTCTGCATATCCTGCTGATTCATGCCTTGTTGTGCCAGTGCTGTAAAAGGTGCAATCAGGAGTAGTGTTAACATTAATTTTTTCATTTCTAAAGTTCCTTAAGATTTTTCATTATAGTTAATATAGAGTCTATATCCGTTTTCATTACAGGCCTCCAAGGAGGTCACTAAGGCCGGGAATAGTAAAGCTGGTGTCGGGTGCGACAAACCGTGCAGGACTTACTGGCCTGCTTTGAACTGAAACAAGACGGAAGCGATTTCCAAGACGCAGTATACCGACTTTATCATTGCTCACCCTGTTCAGCAGCTGGTCACCCTGTATATTAATTGATGGGCTCGACAGACTAATTGCATCCAGGGCATTGACCCAGGCCTGGGTATACTGCCACACCCTCACGTCTTTACTTAATACGAGAACATCTTCCTGCTTCACGTTATTTCTTGTCCAGCTAAGCTTGTAAACATCACCCTCAATACCTGCAACTTTCTCTTTTTTACCGGTAGGCTCCAGTCGAGTTACACGTACCGACATATTCTCAGAATCTATTCCCAGTACACTCATAACACCGAGGCCCTGGGCCATTTGACTGACACTGGCTAAATCCATCACCAGTGTATTTCCCTGGTAAGCAGTGATTACCTGTACCAGTTTTTCATTGAATAATAGATGGCTATCTACATCACTATCATCGTCCATATCAATACGGGAGACGTCTTTATTTAGATATTCCAGGCTCAGGGTATAGGGTTTACCATTATCCATTCCTTTAAATGTTGCAATGCCTGACGACATTGCCGAATTGGATAACAGTAACAATATTATGAATAAAACAGGTTTCAGCATTTGTTATTGGCTCGGGCAGAAGCGTATGACTAATTGATGGAAGAGATTAACCCAGCAAAGCCAGCATAACTCCCGCAGCAACAGCAGAACCAATTACACCAGCAACATTGGGTCCCATCGCATGCATCAGCAGGAAGTTATGAGGGTTAGCTTCCAGGCCCATCCGATTAGAAACCCGTGCAGCCATAGGTACAGCCGAAACACCAGCAGAACCAATCAGGGGGTTAACCTTATGTTTTGCAACCTTATTCATCAGCTTGGCCATCAGGATACCGGCAGCCGTGCCAATGCAAAAGGCAATAATGCCCAGTGAAAGTATACCCAGCGTTTTAACGTTTAAAAAATGTTCCGCACTCATTTTTGAGCCAACCGCCAGACCAAGAAAAATGGTGACAATATTGATTAATGAATTCTGCGCGGTATCACTGAGCCTGTCTACTACGCCGCTTTCGCGCATGAGGTTTCCCAGTGCAAACATTCCCAGCAATGGTGTTGCTGTTGGCAGTAATAAAGCCACCAGCATTAATAATAACAACGGAAAGACTATCTTTTCAGTACGTGAAACATGCCGCAGCTGTACCATTTCAATACAGCGTTCTTCATGCGTAGTCAGCAATCGTATTATTGGCGGCTGGATAATTGGAACCAGTGCCATATAGGAATAGGCCGCTACGGCTATCGCCCCGAGCAAATCTGGCGCAAGCCTGCTGGCAACAAAGATAGCAGTGGGTCCATCAGCACCACCGATAATACCGATCGCAGCAGCATCTGCAATACTAAAATCTATCCAGCCCAATGAGCTTACCGCTACCGCTCCAAGGACCGTGGCAAAAATACCAAACTGTGCCGCTGCACCAAGAAAGAGCGTTTTCGGGTTTGCCAGCAAGGGACCAAAGTCCGTCATCGCTCCAACACCCATGAAAATAATCAACGGGAAAGCACCGGAAGAAATTCCGACTTCATAGACGTAATAGAGGAAGCCGCCAGATGCGATAGTGTGGCCTGCTTCAATCACAGGCGCATCCATCAAACCTGCACCCGGGATATTGACCAGTATGGCACCGAAGCCTATCGGCAACAGCAATAGTGGTTCAAACCCTTTGCGGATAGCCAGATATAACAGAAAAAAACCAATCCCCATCATAATTGGTTGCCCAAGATCCATCTGGAAGATGCCAGTGCTTTGCCATAAGCCGGTTAATTTATCCATTTGCCTTCAGCCTTACTTGAGCAGTAACAGTTTATCGCCGACGGTAACTGAATCACCCTCGCGAACCAGTATATCGGAAATAATTCCCGGCTCAGCGGTGCGTATTTCAGTCTCCATTTTCATCGCCTCAAGGATGATAACAACATCACCTTTTGCAACGGATTGGCCCGGAGTGACATGCAACTTGAAAATTGTACCGGCCAGAGGGGCTTTGATTGCTGTGCCTGTTCCGCTGGAAGCTACCGATGATGATGGAGCCCTGGCTTTTACTGTCTCTTCACTCGATCCAGTAGGATGAATTGATGCAATTTCACCACCATTACGCACGCCAACCACATAAGACTGACCTTCGACGGTAACGGTGTATACCTCATCACCTTCTTCATTGGTAACAATCTCATGCTCGACACCCGTGGGCACCGGCTCAAATGCATCCGGGTTGCCTCGGTTTTCAAGAAACTTTAGACCGACCTGGGGAAACAGCGCATAGGTCAATACATCATCAATCTCGTTCTCGCCATCTGCTAGCTGTATGCCTTTTTCTACGGCAGTTTTTTCCAGCTCGGCCGCCAGCTTTTCAAGCTCATCGTCAATCAGGTCTGCCGGGCGGCAGGTCACCGGCTCCGCACCATCGAGTACACGTTTTTGTAATTCTTCATTTACCGGCGCTGGCGTCGCACCGTATTCACCTTTGAGAACACCTGCTGTTTCCAGTGAGATGCTTTTATAGCGTTCACCTGTCAAGACGTTAAGCACAGCCTGAGTACCAACGATCTGTGACGTCGGTGTAACCAGCGCGATATACCCAAGATCTTTGCGTACACGCGGGATTTCTTCCAGCACTTCATCAAATCGATCAGATGCACCCTGTTCACGTAACTGGCCTTCCATGTTTGTCAACATACCACCTGGTACCTGGGCGACAAGAATACGAGAATCAATGCCTTTTAATGAACCTTCAAAACAGGCATATTTTTTTCTAACTTCACGGAAGTAGGCGGCAATTTCTTCCAGCAGACCAAGATTCAGGCCTGTATCTCTGTCCTGCCCCTGCAGGATCGCCACCATCGACTCAGTTGGAGTATGTCCATAGGTCATGCTCATCGAAGAGATAGAGGTATCGACGTTATCAATACCTGCTTCGATGCATTTCAATGCGGTCGCGGTAGACATACCCGTCGTTGCATGGGATTGCATATGAATGGGGATATCGACTGTCTGCTTGAGCCTTGTTACCAGTTCATAACCGGCATAAGGTGTCAGCAGTCCGGCCATATCCTTGATACAGATAGAGTGTGAGCCCATATCCTCAAGCTCACGCGCAAGATCCAGCCAGGTATTGATGTCGTGCACCGGACTTACTGTGTATGAGATTGTGCCCTGTGCATGTTTGCCTACCTTGCAGACGGCCTTGATAGCCGTCGCCAGGTTGCGCGGATCGTTCATCGCATCAAAAACACGAAAGATGTCGACACCGTTTACGGCGGCACGTTCTACAAATTTACACACGACGTCATCAGCATAATGCCGGTAACCAAGAATATTCTGACCACGAAACAGCATTTGCTGAGGCGTATTAGGCATAGCGGCCTTCAGCTCACGAATTCTGACCCACGGGTCCTCACCGAGAAAACGGATACAGGCATCAAAGGTTGCTCCACCCCAGGACTCCAGTGACCAGAAGCCTACCTGATCGAGTTTTTCTGCAATCGGCAGCATATCATCGAGACGTAAGCGTGTGGCAAACAGGGACTGGTGTGCATCACGCAACACAACATCAGTTATACCCAGAGGTTTCTTGTTTTCAGTCATGAAAGGGGAAGTTCCTGAAGAAGCTTGTTATTTGCGGCGACAAAGATGCCTGGCGAGTGCAGCCTCAATGATGGCAACAATACGGGCATCTACATTTGATTCTGCCTTAGATGAAGAAGAAGCATCCATCTCATCATCGGGTAGCCAGCGTTGAACCACAGCTGACATCAAAGTGGTAATGATGACCAGTAAGGTAAGAAAAACAAAGACCGTACCCATACCATAGAGCATCAAATCCAGCCCCTGTTCAATCAATACATCTCCGCTCAAACCCAACACCCCAGACATTATACCAGTAGTACCCGTTATTTTAGCTCAGCAAGCTCTTCTATACCACTATGAGGTGCTGAAAAGCTAAAGAGTACTTAAATAATCAAACCGCTCAGGAAGCCAGTGATCTGAAATAAACCAGTGAATTACGATGATAGTTGTATAAAGAACGTCTTTTCACCGGCAAACTGGACAGCTCTAGCTTCTCGAAACCCCGTTCACGGAACCAGTGTGAGGCCTGTGTCGTCAGCACAAACAGCGCATTCATACCCAGTTCCTTTGCCTGTTTTTCAGCAAACCGTAACATCGCATCACCGCGACCAGCTTTACGATAATCAGCATGCACAGCAAGGCAGGCCAGCTCGGCCATAGCATTATCATGGAAAGGGATCACCGCCGCGCAGGCGGTTATTAATCCGTCTCTCTCCATGACATAGAACTGTTCTATAGAAATCTCCAGCTGCTCGCGTGAACGTTTAACCAGTAGGCCCTGCTGCTCCAGCGGCTCGATTAACTCGATAATGCCGCCAATATCTTCTATACCAGCCTGCCGGGTAACTTCATAATCACTGGCAGTTACCAGCGTCCCGGCGCCATCCCGTGTATATAACTCCTGCAACAGGGCACCACTGGTCCAGGACGGAATCAGGTGTACCCTGTCAACACCCTTTTGACTGGCTTCGACAGCACTGTTGAGATGTACTTCCGTTTCACGCTCAAGTTTACGCCTGGAGTTTAATATCTTTTCAGCCGCCTGCCCGGTCAATTGACGAACTATCTGCCTGCGGCTATCCCGTAGACCTTTCCCATCGAGCAAAAAGATCAGCTTGTCTGCACCGATGGCAGAAGCAGTATGTGTAGCAACCTGCTCAGAATTGATGTTGAAAACTTCGCCAGTGACGGAATAAGCCAGCGGTGACAGCATAACGATAGAACGTGCATCAAGGTTGCGCAGTATTGCGCCAGTATCCAGTTTCCTAATCCGCCCGGTGTAGCCGAAATCTACGCCATCATGGATGCCATAGGGACAGGCACTAATAAAATTACCTGATGCCACATGAATACCGGCTCCTGCCATCGGAGAGTTGGCGATTCCTGCCGAAAACAGGGCCTC
>DAOVWW010000179.1 GCA_030636465.1 Gammaproteobacteria bacterium | reverse complement strand
ATACTGGTGGCATAGGAAATCCGTATATAACCTTCGGCTCCGAAGGCTGAACCCGGTACCAGAGCTACTTTTGCTTCATTGAGCAGATACTCGGCCATTTCTACATCATTGCTGAATTCATTGCTTCGGGCGATGACTTCACGGACATCAGCAAAGGCATAGAAGGTACCATCAGACTCCAGGCACTTGACCCCATCCATTGCATTCAGCTGTTCTACAACAAAATCGTGGCGTTCTTTGAAGGCTTTTAACATCGGTGCAATGCAGCCCTGATCACCATTTAAAGCCGCCTCGGCGGCAACCTGGGAGATGGAGCAGGGGTTGGATGTGCTTTGTGACTGGGTTTTTTTCATGGCGCCGATCAATTCAGCAGGTCCTGCACAATAACCAATGCGCCAGCCGGTCATAGAGTAGGCCTTGGATACACCGTTTAAGACTATGCAGCGATCATAGAGCTCCGGGCAGGCATTAAGGATGTTGACGAAGGGGGCTTTTGTCCAGAGGATATGTTCGTACATATCGTCCGTAGCAATATAGACGTGCGGATGATTCTTCAGTACTTCACCCAGTGCCGCCAGCTCATCACGGCTATAGACTGAACCTGTCGGATTTGATGGACTGTTAATAAATAAAAGACGGGTGCGATCTGTAATGGCATCCTCTAATTGTGCCGGGCTCATCTTGTAGTTTTGTTCTATTCCGGTCTGGACGATGACGGGTACGCCTTCTGCCAGCAACGTCATATCCGGGTAGGAAACCCAGTAGGGTGCAGGAATGATAACTTCATCACCGGGGTTGATCAGGGCCTGCAGCAGGTTAAAGCTGGACTGCTTGCCGCCGCTGGAGACCAGCACCTGGTTCATTTCATAATGTAGATCATTATCTCGTTTGAACTTGTCGATGATAGCCTGTTTAAGACTGGGGGTACCGTCCACCGCTGTGTATTTGGTGAAACCATCATGAATTGCCTGGATGGCGGCATCCTTAATATGCTCAGGCGTATCGAAATCAGGTTCGCCGGCACCAAGTCCAATTATATCCAGACCCTCTGCTCTGAGTTCTTTGGCGCGGGCAGTAATGGCCAGAGTTTGTGAAGGTTTAATGCTTTTAACGCGGTTTGAGAGACTGATGCTCAAGATATCTGCTCCTTCTGAAATGCGGTCACTGTTATAATGTTTTCTTTTTCTTTCAACAGAATAATACGACAATTATCATTGTTCATCTAGAACCGACAAAACATTTTTAGCAATTTTATGGGTAATTTCAAACTACATACCGAGTTCGATCCTGCTGGCGATCAGGTCAACGCTATTGCAGCACTGGTGGAAGGCCTGGAAAATGGTGAGGCCTGGCAGACTTTGCTTGGTGTGACCGGTTCCGGCAAGACATTTACGATGGCGAACATCATCGAGAAAACGGGTCGGCCGGCTATAGTGATGGCTCATAACAAGACTCTCGCCGCCCAGCTCTATTCTGAATTCCGTGATCTTTTTCCGGATAACTCTGTTGAGTATTTCGTTTCCTACTACGATTACTATCAGCCGGAAGCCTATGTGCCTTCATCCGATACCTTCATCGAGAAAGATGAGGCGATCACTGTCCCCATAGAACAAATGCGATTGTCGGCGACCAAGGCCTTGCTGGAGCAGGATGATGTCATCATTGTTGCGACGGTTTCCGCCATTTATGGCCTCGGTGACCCGGCAGCCTATCACGATATGATCCTGCACCTGAAGCAGGGCGATACGCTAGACCAGCGTGCCATATTAAAGCGCCTGGCCGAGATGCAGTACACGCGTAATGATCAGGTGCTGGAGCGTGGGAATTTTCGTGTGCGGGGCGATGTGATCGATATATTTCCTGCCGAAGAAGAGCATACCGCCACCCGTATCGAACTGTTTGGTGATGAGATAGAGCGCCTCAGCGAGTTTGACCCCCTGACCGGTGAAACACTGGTTGAACGGGTACGCACCACTGTTTATCCTAAATCGCACTATGTCACCCCTCGTGAACGAGTTCAGGATGCAGTTGAAATGATAAAGCACGAGCTTGCACAACGACTGGCTGAGTTACGGTCACAGAACAAGCTTTTAGAAGCGCAGAGGTTGGAGCAGAGAGTTTTGTTTGATCTCGAAATGATGCAGGAACTGGGTTATACCAACGGTATAGAAAATTACTCCCGTTATCTTTCCGGTCGTGCGCCGGGGCAGCCGCCACCGACCCTGATCGACTATTTGCCCGCGAATGCGCTAATGTTTATTGATGAATCCCACGCCACTATCCCGCAAATCGGGGGAATGTATAGAGGCGATCGCTCTCGTAAGCAAACATTGGTTGAGTATGGCTTTCGTCTGCCCTCTGCACTGGATAACCGGCCTCTGCGTTTTGATGAGTTTGAGGCTTTGATGCCACAGACTATTTTTGTTTCCGCCACACCAGCGCAGTATGAGGCAGACCACAGCCAGATTGTTGTTGAACAGATAGTACGCCCGACAGGCCTGTTAGACCCGGTGGTGGAAGTACGCCCGGTCGCCTCTCAGGTGGATGATGTGCTATCAGAAATAAACCGGGCAGCTGGCAAGGGCGAGCGCATCCTGGTGACGACTCTGACCAAACGTATGGCAGAAGACCTGACTGACTACCTTGGGGAGCACGGTGTCCGTGTTCGTTACCTGCATTCTGATATTGATACGGTTGAAAGAGTGGAGATAATTCGTGACCTGCGTGCCGGTGAGTTTGACTGTCTGGTGGGCATTAATCTATTACGTGAAGGTCTGGATATACCGGAAGTCTCTACGGTTGCCATACTGGATGCCGATAAGGAAGGGTTCCTGCGCTCGACACGTTCATTAATCCAGACCATGGGGCGTGCTGCCCGACATATTAATGGTAAGGCTATCCTCTATGCCGACAGGGAAACAGATTCGATGAAAGCGGCAATCTCGGAGAGTGCACGTCGTCGTGAGAAGCAGCAGCAACATAATGTAGAGCACGGCATTACGCCCCAAAGCGTAAAGAAAAAGGTCAAAGACATCATTGAGGGCATAGGCAGCAAACGCAATAGTCCATATTCCAACAGGTCACCAGCAAAACTCCGGGCAGCTGAAGAACAGGCTGCATACAAAAGGCTCTCTCTGCCCGAACAGGCAAAAAAGATTAAACAGATGGAAAAAGAGATGCTGGATTATGCGCAGAACCTGGAATTTGAAAAAGCGGCTGTGATGCGTGATAGCGTCGAAACCCTGCGAGCGGAGTTACTGGAACTACCCAGATGATGAACTGTCATAAATTTGCCACTTAACTAACTCGATGTTTTGCGAAGAAAAGACTAAAATTGCACTCCTGATACATTTTATCTGCCCCTACCCCCTGACACTCAGCCAAACACCCGCATGCTTGAAGTAAATAACCTGGAATGTATACGCGGCGACCGCAGCCTTTTTTCCGAGCTGGGATTCAGCCTGGATGCAGGCGAGTTATTACATCTGCAGGGTCATAATGGCAGTGGCAAAACCACTTTGCTGCGGACACTTTGCGGTTTGATTGCCCCGAGTGAAGGTTCAGTCAACTGGAACGGCAAGAATATTCGCCGACAGCGTGAAGAGTTTGCTTCGGAAATGTTGTATCTCGGTCATCTCAATGGCCTCAAGGATGACCTCACTGCAGTAGAGAATTTGCGCATACTCTGCCAGCTCGATGGCCTTGATGTCGGCGATGAAGTCTTATGGCCGGTGTTAGAGGAAATGGGGCTATATGGCCATGAAGATCTGTCCGTTCGTGTACTGTCACAGGGGCAAAAGCGACGTGTGAGCCTGTCCAGGCTGTTACTCAGTAAATCACCTTTATGGTTGTTGGATGAACCTTTTACGGCACTGGACAAGGCTGCTGTAGAATTTTTACAGACGGTGATCGCCGGTCATATTAAACAGGGTGGCCTGGTTATTCTGACGACACATCAGGATGTCGCTCTGACTAGCGGTGAAGTCAAACAGCTGCGACTCGGCTGGAAAAAGGACGGCGATGTTTAAGGCCTTTCATATTATTGTAAGGCGTGACCTGCTGCTGGCAATGCGCAATCGCTCAGATATTCTGACGACCCTGTTCTTTTTTATTATTGCCATCAGTCTTTTTCCCTTAGGCATCGGACCTGAGCTCGACACTTTACGTGAAATCGCCCCGGGTGTGTTCTGGGTCGCGGCTCTACTTGCTTCGATGCTAGCCCTGGAGCGTTTGTTTGCAATAGATTTTGCTGATGGGACGTTGGAGCAAATGCTGCTGACGCCACAACCAACGACTATCCTGGTGCTGGCCAAAGTACTGGCCCATTGGCTGATAACCGGTGTGCCTTTGGTGCTACTGTCACCTCTACTTGGGTTACAATACGACCTCTCATCGGAAGCGATTCAGGTGATGATGCTGACGTTGTTGCTGGGCACACCATCACTGAGTCTGATCGGTGCTATTGGTGCGGCCCT
>DAOVWW010000060.1 GCA_030636465.1 Gammaproteobacteria bacterium | reverse complement strand
CAGACCCAGAATGAAATAGTCTACATGCTGGGGGATGCGGTTGAATCCCGCTCCAGGGAAACGGCCAATCACGTGCGTAGGGTGGCAGAGAACGCCAAAGAACTTGCGCTGTTAATTGGCCTGGATTCACTTAAGGCACAGATAATCTATTCTGCTGCACCACTGCATGACGTCGGAAAAATAGGTATTCCTGACAGGATTCTTGATAAACCCGCCACTTTAACTGATGGTGAATGGGGGGTGATGCAGACACATGCACAGCGTGGAGCTGATTTATTGAGTCAGTCAAAGCGGCCTATTTTAAAGGCCGCTACTATAATAGCTCTTCAGCATCATGAGAATTGGGATGGTAGCGGGTATCCAAACGGCCTGGTTGGTGACGATATACATATTTTGGCAGGATAGTAGCAATTGCCGATGTATATGATGCTCTCTGCAGTAATCGCTGCTACAAAGCAGCCTGGGAAGTCGAGAAAGTGCTGGAATATATGCAACAGCAGAAGGGCAAAAAATTTGACCCTGAATTGATCGATTTGCTAATCGTTAATCATGAACGCTTTGTAGAAATTAGAAACCGCTTTCCTGATAAATAAATATTGATCGATCATTGCGTTCATACTCAAAATTCAGATGGTTTTCAGGTGTGTTTTTCCTGAAGCATGTCGCACAAGAAAGTGACAGAAACTAAATCACCTGAATATTTGCAGCAGGAACTGGTCATTCTGGAGACAATTCCAGATGCCATTATAATCACTGATGAAAATGGCATCATTGAGATTTTCAACCTCGCAGCAGAACCTTTATTTCAATATACCGATGAGGAAGTGATAGGTCAGCACATTAGTCTGCTGTTTGCAGAGCTGGATGTGAAGCAGAAGATCCAGGCGAATGTCACTACCGAGCTGACAGCTGTACGCAAGGGGGGCGAAACCTTTCCCGCAGAATTTTCAGTCGGCAATATGCGCCTGCAAGGAAGAAAGATTTCTGCCTGTGTGGTGAGAGATATTTCTGACCGTATACACGCTGAACGTGAAGCTATACTGGCGAGAGATCAGCTAATTGAAGCTGAGAAGATGGCATCCCTTGGCGGCCTGGTAGCTGGCGTTGCCCATGAAATAAACACTCCTGTTGGAATTGGTGTGACGGCGGCTTCACATCTACGTGAACGTTATCTAATTCTTAAAGAAGAATATGACAGCGGTGCCTTACGTAAACCCAGTCTCGAGAGTTTCATGGATACCTGCGCAGAAGCGACTCGCATCCTTGAATCCAATTTGCAGCGGGCATCTGCACTAATACATAGCTTTAAACAGATTGCTGTAGATCAGTCGAGTGGGGATAAAAGACGCTTCAATGTAAAGGAATATCTGGATGAACTGATACTGAGTATGCACCCGGAGATAAAAAAGACGAAGTTAACCGTCCAGCTGGATTGTGATGATGCCCTCTGGATTAATTCCTATCCCGGGGCGATTTCACAGATCCTGACGAACTTTATAATAAATTCCATCATCCATGGCTATGATTCACCGGCAACAGGAACGCTTTTGATTAGTTTCTGTGAACGGGAAAAACAATATGAGCTGGTGTTTGCAGATGATGGAAAAGGAATTGAAGAAAAAGTACTACAGCGTATATTTGAGCCGTTTTTTACTACCCGTAGAGGACAGGGAAGTAGTGGTCTGGGGTTACATATTTGTTATAACCTGGTAAAGCAGACTCTGGCTGGTCATATTGAATGTAAATCAGGCGTAGGTGAGGGAACGCGGTTTACGATAAGTCTGCCTAAACAGACTATTTAGCCAGAACAGTATGGATAAAAAAAGGGAGCCTTATCGCTCCCTTTTTAGTGCAACTTCTTGCTACTTGAATCGATATTTAACTTGTCCAGTTGCCAAAGTTATCCTGTGTCTTTTCGACGCCATCGTCATAACCTGCTTCATAGGCTTCAGTTAGGCGCTGTTCTTCACGCTTGACGTTGCATAAATAGCCACCCTGCCAGCCCTGGATGTATTCGTTGTTAACACCCATTTCTTCCATCTTGACTACTGCATCATAATATTCTTTGTTCATGTAAAGTCCCCTAATGTCTTTAAATACTTTGTCAAATTCTGGCTGAGATGACTAGATAAAGACATCTCAAAATACGGTAAATAATTAAACCCTTATTTTGTCCTAGTTTAGTAATTTTGTCCAGTTGATATTTCCTGGTTCAGGTGAATTTTGAGTACTGAATTAATACCTTTAGCCATAGTGGTCATACATATTTTGGGCATATACGAATAACACAATCTGGTAATATTAAATTTTTGGATTAACTGCGTTCGTCTGGAGTAAATTATGAGCGATAGCGAAGATATGGATTTTAACAGTGGTATGTCGGCTTTTGAAGCTAAACATTTTTCTACAGCTATGCGGTTTTTATCGCCTTTGGCTGAGAAAGGCAATAATGAGGCCATGCACAGGGTGGCCATTATGTATCAAAATGGTCTGGGTGTAGGGCATGACCCGGACTCTGCGATTAAATGGATGCTTAAAGCCGCAGAAGATGGCCATGCTATTGCCCAGCACGGCATGGGCTTTATGTATATGGAAGGTGACGGTGTCGACAAAGATATGGAACAGGCGGTGAAATGGTTTACGCTGGCTGCAGAACAGGGGCTTGCCGGCTCACAAACGACACTGGCGTTGATGTATGAACAAGGTAATGGCGTAGAGAAAAACCCGGACCTTGCCAAAGAATGGTATGCAAAGGCTGGATTTTAATGCGTCCAGCTCATTTAATAAAAGTCCTTGAACGAGAGTTTCTTAGTGCTGACGAGGGGCTGCATACTCCTGTTATGCTCTGGGGTGCCCCGGGTGTAGGCAAATCCCAGATTGTGCAGCAGATAGCCTGTTCACATGATGTTTCGGTCATCGATGTGCGCCTGTCACAAATGGAGCCTAGTGATTTACGCGGCATACCAATGCGGGTGAATGATGTCGTTGAATGGGCCATTCCATCCATGTTGCCGAATATTGAACGACACGGTGAAACTGGCATCCTGTTTCTGGATGAAATCACCTCAGCGCCACCCAGTGTGTCAGCCGCAGCTTATCAGCTGATTCTTGACCGCAGCCTGGGTGAATACAAAGTTCCTCCAGGCTGGGCAATATTTGCCGCAGGCAATCGCCAGGGAGACCGGGGCGTTACCTATACCATGCCGTCGCCATTAGCCAATCGTTTCTCGCATTATGATGTCGATATTAATCTCGATGACTGGGTAAGCTGGGCGTATTCCCATGGTATAGATGACCGTTTAATAGCTTTTCTGCGTTTTCGTCCAGAAAAATTGTTTGAATTCGATCCGGCGCATAATCCGGTGGCATTTCCTACGCCTCGTTCGTGGGAGTTTGCCAACAATGCGATTCAGAAATTTGAAGGCCAGCCTGAATTGCTGACTGAAACCTTGCAGGCCTGTATTGGTCCAGCTACCGGTATTGAGTTAAAGGCCTATATTGAAAACCTGAGCAATATGCCTGATCTGGATGACATAATTGCAGGTAAAAACGTACCAGTACCCACAGAAGTTGATCTACAGTATGCAGTGGCTACAGCATTGGTGGGTCGGGCGATACGCGAAAAAGGCACTGACAATGCGAACAGTGTGATCGGTAATATTTTAAGTTTTGCCGGCAGTTTTCCACAACGGGAGATGGGCGTAATGATGGTCTCGGATATGAATCGTGCGCTGGGCGAGGAAATGTTCTCTGTGCCAGAATTTGATCAATGGGCAGATTCAATTGCCGACCTGATGATTTTTGGTCGCTAGAGCCTGATATGGATCTCGAGGGTATAGAACAGAAGCTCGCGACAGCTCGTACCCGTCTTATCCTTGATAGACCTTTTCTTGGTGCCCTGGTATTACGTCTGCCTCTAGTCGCGGCTGACCGAAAATGGTGCAGATCCACAGCAACAGACGCCAGAAAACTTTACTACAACCCTGAATTTATCGATGGGCTTTCGTTAGCGGAAACGGAGTTCATGCTGGCTCACGAAGCCCTGCACTGTGGTCTGGCACATTTTGCGCGGCGAAATAACCGGGTGAAATGGCGCTGGGATATCGCCTGTGATTATGCCATTAATCCTTTACTGCTGGACGACGGTCTAACCGCACCTTTTGGCATACTCTATGATAAAGGGTTTGCAGAAATGACCGCGGAAGAAATTTATCCCTATCTGGATAAAAAAATGTCTGACCAGACCATCGACGAGCATGTATATGACGCTGAGGAAGATGACGGTGACCAGGGTGAGGGCTCAGGCGAAATGCCATCGAATGGTGATCTTTCAGCGGATGATGGAGAAGTCACAGAGAAAGGTGGTGGTAGCGATGTCAAAGGAAAAACAGGAGGCAAGGCCGAATCTGATACTGATGCAGGCGGTGCTAAACGCCCGCGCCCATTAAGCGGGCAACAGCGAGAAGACCTTTCTGTACAATGGCAGCAGCGACTGGCAGGCGCTGCACAGCAGGCAATGCAGGCAGGCAAGATGGCGGGCTCTTTAGCGCGCCTGGTTGATCATATGCTGCAGCCGAGCTTGCCCTGGAGGATGCTGCTGGCACGCTATCTCAGTTATACCGCACGCAATGATTATAGTTATATGCGTCCATCTAACCGCAGAGATGGACCGGCAATCTATCCGAGTCTGCGCAGTACAGAAGTTAATATCGTTGTCGTTGTTGATACCAGCGGGTCTATTAGTAGCGCTGAAATCAGTGAGTTTCTCAGTGAGATCAATTCAATTAAAGGGCAACTATCTGCACGCATTACCCTGCTCGCCTGTGATACCAAAATTGCAGAATCCTGTCCCTGGGAATACGAGCCGTGGGAAGAGATCAAGTTTCCAGAGAGACTACAGGGTGGCGGGGGGACATCTTTCCTGCCTCCTTTTCAGTGGCTGCAAGGGCGGGACATTCAACCTGACTTGCTAGTCTATTTCACTGATGCAGAAGGCGAATTCCCCGAACAGGAGCCTGCTACGGATGTATTGTGGCTGATTAAAGGGAAAAATAAGGTGCCATTTGGTACACGTGTGCAGCTGAATTAATTAACCTGGTTATCCTCTCATGCCATTAACAAATGAAGACAATCTGCGTTTGAACGTTTTGCTCAGGCAAAATTTATATGCCCTGCGTATAGATGAATCTAAAATGATTGTCGACGCACTCACTGAACGGGGTGAGGCACGGGTGGTATTGAATTCCAACTGCCGTGATGAAAAATACATAGGCCAGGTTAAAGAAACTATATCTACCCACGTTTTAGGTTCGCCTATTGGTTACCCGGTGTATATACATCGTTGGGCAAGAATGGGGCAGTCAAGAAAAGATGAAAGTCTGCAAAATCTTTTAAAGCTCGGTGAACCAGAGGCGGTTGTTGCCGTTGCACATTCTGAAAACCTGCCTGTAGAAATTGCCAGGTATACCTGGTGGGCACTGCCAACAGAAGAGAATGCACGGACATTATTGAGGCACCAAAGCGTTATACACGACTCATTGGGACAGGAGCTGGCCATTTTCCTGATGGAGTTTCTTCCCTTTGAAGCCGATGCACAGCGGATAGTCGAGACGGTTAGCTTGTTGCTTCAGCCGGGTGTTTTATCTCAATCTGACAGGGATACTCTGTGGAAAAAAGCAAGCCATAAATCTGCCTATTACCCGGGTTTTTTGATTGCTGTAGCGGATGATTTACCTCAACATGCAGAAGAGCACACGAATTATTCAGATTTATGCAGACAGCTTACGGCCTTAATTGAACAGGGAAACGAAACCGCTAAATTTTATCTCTGGTGTCATAGTGACAAAGGGAGAGCCTTTTTTCAGACCATTAAACTGGCTTTAAAAAGGCCGGCACAGCAGGCGGTGATTGTGTCCTTATTTAATGCGATTGGTCACCATTTTTCAGCTCTTGGCTTAACGCGACGGTTTCGCACTATAGAAGAGATCAAAGCTTTTAATGATCGAATCTTTGATGGGCATTGTGAAGATGTACATCAAAAGCTCAATATAGAGATACAACAAATAAAAAGTATCATACCCGAAAGCAAAGAGCGCTCACTGGCAATGCTTGGGCTTGCACAGATGAGTGAAGCATTGCTCGACCCATTGTTTGGCGGTACCGACTGCCTGGGGAGCGTCATGCGTAAGCGCATCAAGCCGGTGAGCGAACCCTTACTTGAAATGATCGGCACACTAGAACAATGATCTGTACAATCTCAAACTCTGCCGCCGCTGAAATTTGCGGTATGAGGAATATTCAACTAACTATAAGGTAACGACTATGTTTCACCCAATCTCAATTCCGTACGGCTGTGTAATGTTATTCAATGTTGTAAATTTGAAAGAAGGTTTTACCATCGAAGATGTAGAATTAACTCTCGGGGAAATGTGTAATGTAGTAAAAAACACCTATGGTGATGACAATGGCGGGTTTATTGGTGGCCAGGTCTATAAATATTCAGGTTTTGTTTCAAATGAAGGGTCTTTTGATTCAAAAAAGATGACGCAGGATCATCTGGTCATCATGACATTCTGGAAATCATTCGAACAGCACGAAAAATCTCATGCCGACGCTATTTTTAAAGAGAAGTTTTCCGAGCTGGCAGAATTTTGTGATGAAACCTATGAGTTAGGGTATGAAATGCTCTGGCAGGGGTCACCTGAATAACAAACCTAACGATGAAAGTAACCAATGTCTCCGTTTCTCTAATTGTTGCAGTCAAACTTGAAGACCTCGATAGCCATTCAGCAGCTGCATCCGAGCTTGTTGGAAAAGAGCTGGCTCGGCAGATATCGATTTATGAAAGGGACGAAAAACTAGGCTACTATCCAGCGCTTGAATTTTTTCAGGCGTCAGCGACCAGTGTAGATAAAGACTTGCTCGATGCAGTAGATAACCTGGCCTGGCTTGCGACGCGTCTGGTGCGAGAAGAAGTGCGTAAACATTTGCGGCCCATCTTCTCGAGTCTGCGCTTTGATGCCATGCAGAATCTGATATACACCATGCCCAAAGCTAGACCCGGCAAACTCGGATCGGCAGTTGAGCTGAGCCGACATTTTACCCCCAATAAGGTTCGCGTAGAACTAACTGCAAATATCATTAACCGTGATGAGATTGATAAGGACCTGAAACGATATACATCGCATCTTGTTTTTCGCTGGCTTAAAGAGCATTTTGAAAGTATTGAAATAACAAATTGCCGTCAATTGTCTTGAATGCATATGATTAATGGCACTTCTCTATAGGGCTCCTCTATTAAGTCTGGATGTTTCAGATTACATTCAGAATTGTTCATATCAAGGCAAGGATCGCAGGCAATAGCTAGCTATTGCGAAGATTCTTAACGTAAAGATGGACAATTATGGGCGCGAGATGAATATTCATGACTTAATAGAGGAGCCCTATAGTATTTGATAAGTATTTGTTAATATTCCACTGTTTTCTTTTAAGTTGCGTGTAAACAGGCAAGCAGGAGCCTCAATGGATTTTTTACCCATATTTTTAAATGTTAAAGAACATGATTGCCTGGTTGTTGGTGGTGGGCAGATAGCCGCACGCAAAATTGCACTACTTAGAAAAGCTGGTGCCAGGGTGGTAGTGGTGGCGCCTGCACTCTGTGAAGAGCTTAAACTTTTGGCGATTAGCGATGATATTAGTCATCTACAGCGTGAATTTAATGAGGCTGACATCAAACAGCCCTCAGTAGCTATTGCCGCGACAGATAATCGTGAGGTTAATGAGCTGGTGTCTTTAACCGCTCAGAGCAAGGGGATT
>DAOVWW010000026.1 GCA_030636465.1 Gammaproteobacteria bacterium | reverse complement strand
GCCGGCAGCGACAAAAAAGCCGTGGCAGCATCTCCCTTACCACTCGAAGACTTGCGTGCATTTACCGAAGTATTCGGCAAGGTAAAGTCAGATTATGTTGAATCTGTTGATGATAAGGACTTGCTGGAGCATGCAATTAAGGGAATGCTGTCCGGGCTGGATCCCCATTCTTCATATTTGAACAAGGAAGAGTTTAAGGAAATGCGCATAGGCACCGATGGGAAGTTTGGTGGCCTGGGCATAGAAGTATCAATGGAAAATGGCTTTGTTAAAGTTATTTCACCTATTGACGATACACCTGCACAACGTGCGGGCATGATGGCTGGTGATGTGATTGTTCGTCTTGATGACACGCCGGTTAAGGGCATGACGCTAAATGAAGCAGTCAAGATTATGCGCGGGGATCCTGGTACCGATATTCTCCTGACCGTTGTTCGTGAAGGTGAAGAAGGTCCTCTGAAAATCACTATCACACGAGCTATTATTCGAATAAAAAGTGTTCGTAGCAGAATGCTAGAACCGGGTTATGGCTATATCCGTATAAGCCAGTTTCAGTCAGCCACCGGCACTAGCATGCGCAAAGTACTTTCTGAATTGAAGAAGGAAAGCGGTGGTGAATTAAAGGGACTGGTGCTGGATCTAAGGAATAATCCGGGTGGCGTGTTAAATGCCTCTGTTTCTGTCGCAGATGCCTTTGTTAAAAAAGGAAAAATCGTTTACACAGAAGGTAGAGTGAAAGACTCTTTGCTTACTTTTAATGCCTCCCCCAACGATCTACTAAAAGGGGCTCCGATGGTCGTGCTGGTAAACGGTGGTTCCGCGTCAGCATCTGAAATTGTTGCAGGTGCCTTACAGGACCATCATCGCGCCATTATTATGGGTACAAAGACATTTGGTAAGGGCTCTGTACAGACTATTATGCCGATGAATAACGGCGCAGCCTTAAAAATAACCACGGCAAGGTACTTTACTCCTTCAGGGCGTTCAATACAGGCTGAAGGAATTGAGCCTGATATTATTGTTGAGCAGCTGCAGATCAGCAAGAAAGAAGAGAGCAAGATACAGCGATTACGTGAGGCAGATTTGCGTGACCATCTTGAAAATGGAAACGGCGATGGGAAAAAGTCTGCCGGTGGTGCTAAGAAAGATAAAGACACGGTGAAAAAAGATAAAGAGACTGAAGAAAAGGAAAAGTTGAAAAATGATTATCAGCTGAACGAGGCCTTGAACCTTCTTAAAGGCGTCAATATTGTTAACCAGCTTAATTAGACGCTGTATAAATAGTAATGAAAAAGGTACTGGTTCCTCTAGCGTCAGGATTTGAGGAACTTGAAGCCGTCACTATTATTGACTTGTTGAGACGTGCAAACATTGACGTTACTGTGGCTGGACTGGTAGAAGGTGTCATTACTGGCAGCAGGGGAACAAAAATATTACCTGATTGTAATCTCGATCAGGCTCTGGATGCAGAGTTTGAAATGATAGTGCTGCCAGGCGGCCTGCCTGGCGCGGATAACCTCAATCAAGATAAACGTATCCACCAGTTACTAAAAAAGATGGCTAGCAAAGGGCGATATGTTGCTGCAATCTGTGCCGCCCCTAAAGTGCTGGCAGCAGCGGGTTTACTGGAAAACAAAGAAATGACGTCTTATCCTGGCGCATTGTCTGATGTAGCAGTAACTGGCATGCATAATACGGCTAAGGCGATAGTATTAGATGATAATGTAATAACCTCAAGAGGACCGGGCACAGCGATGGATTTTGCACTGTGCCTGATACAACTATTGTCGGGTGAAGAAGTTAGAGATAACGTGGAGACAGGGTTGCAGCGCTAGTACGATGCTGAGTATGAATGAATGCAGTTACCCTAGACTCGGTAAGCTCACAAAACTGTACAAAGACATTCAAGAGTTTTTAAAAATAGACTATAAACACTAAATGGAGATTTAATATGTACCCTAAGATTAAAATAATGGCATTACTGGCTTCACTGTTGGTCTTTTCACTACCTGCCAGTGCACTTGAAGATATTGTTGAAAGTGTTGCGAATGGCTGTGATAAAGAACTTTCCACGTACTGCAAAGATGTCACACCTGGCGAAGGTCGCATTCTTGCCTGTCTATTTGCGCATTCAGATAAAATTTCTGGCCGTTGTGAATATGCCGTTTATGATGCGGCAGCACAGCTAGAACGTGCTGTTAGTGCACTGACTTTTGTTGCAAACGAATGTGGTGATGACATCGAAAATATTTGTGCGAAAGTGGAAGCAGGAGAAGGTCGTATTCTGACCTGTTTGAAAACGAATGAAGACAAAGTTGCTAAACGCTGCAAGCAGGCGATGAAAGATATTGATTTACAGCTTAATTAAGAAAAAAATGAAGTAAATAAAAAGGTGCACCCAAAACGAGTGGGCGCACCTTTTTTAGTATCAAGTTTTAGGTTTTACGTAAACCGTAATGCATAAAACGTAAAACAATCTTTTCCTTTCCCCTTTAGTCCTGGCCTTCAATCCTTCCATCTGCCAAAACCCTTGATTGATATCTCGTCTTCGTTGAATGAACCCTTTTCAGCGTGCTGGTGGCATGAGTTACACTGGCTGAGATTGCCACCCACTTCGGGAAGGTTAATTATTCGCTTCGGTATTTCCCTGTGTTCATGTCTGAAGTAGGGTATTTCTGTAATCCGTAGTGGAGACGGTGTGTTTGTATTCTGCAGGCTATTCATGATTTTTCGTGAGCGTCTATAGCTTGAGGTATCCGCTGCATTGTTTGTCAGATATTCAGTTAGTTGCTGTTGTTCATTGGCATCCAGTTCTGCATTGTCGCCAAAATGATCGGCCAGACCCGCCATAACTTTTTGCCATGATGACGCAGGCAGTAAACCCGGTGGGTAAGCAAAGTGACAACTGCCACATTCCTCTGTGTATAAAGCGTTCGTTACGGCTGCAACACCGGTAGATCGTGCTTTCATCTTGTTCCATTTCGCTGTGCTAAATGAATGGTCATCATCGTCACTCCAGGCACCCTGGATGCCGAGGCCAAGGGTGCCGACCAAAGCTACGGCGGCTGTAGAAAAAATCAGTGTTTTCATTTTTTATCTCCTTTAAATACTTTTCAGATAGCTGGTAATGTCAGCCTTTTCCTGCTCACTGCACTCACGTCCCAGGGTCCACTTGCAGTTTCGCTTGAACCATTTCGAAACTTTTTTGGGATCAACGAAGCGTTCGGCGTTAGCGGATGGAGCCATGGGTTTGATCGGCTTGCCAGTACGGATATGTTTACCTGCTTGGCGAGGGTCGCTAGTGTGACAACTTGCACAGCTGCGGACCTGTCCCGAAATAGTTTGTGTCTGGTTCCATAATTTTTCACCGCTCTTTGCAGTGAACGCTGATGGCTCAATTTGAGTATTTGGCAATGCGCTATTCGGTAGCAGCGTAATGGCTGCCGCAATTAGAGCTGGAAATATACTCTTCATGAATGTTTCTCCTCGTTGATGTCGAGTACCCGCTTGTAACCAGTAACCATGGACCTGGCCAGGTTTTCGCGATGTAGTAGACTTTCAATGATGACGCCGGCGATGTGTATAAAGACCAGAAAGAGGGTGAAATTGGCAAAAAACTCATGAGTTTCTTCCAGGGCCTCTTCCATGAACTCGCTGCTATTTGTCAGTATCCCGGCAAGCGGCCCTGCCTGTTCGGCCAGCGCATAGATAGCCAATCCAGTAAATGAAGTCAGTAACAAGCTGGCGATGAGCAGGAGTATCATTGCACCACCCGCTGGATTGTGGCCAAGATAGCGTCGGGCACGAAAATTCAGTGTATCTTTAAGAAATGTTTTTATACTGGATAACGAATAGGTGAAATCAGAGAATCTTGCATAGCGCGGACCGATAAGCCCCCATACCAGGCGCAATGATAAAAGTCCTAGAACAACGTAGCCTGCCAGGGTGTGGATAGAAAGAATGTCCTCTTCGGTAAGATAGGCCACAGTAAAGGCAAGCACCAGTCCCCAGTGGAATATTCGCACGAAGGGGTCCCAGACTTTGATGGTTTGTTGTGGCTTCATAATTATTTATCCTGATATCTTATTAGCTTGATGATAAGTTTACGCAACACTGCCTGAAGCCATGCTTAAAGGAAATTTAAGCTAAGGTTAAGGTTCAGTTTGAAAGAATGAATGTCTGGTAACTAGCTAAGGTATGTTGTTTTGAAATTTATACGCAGAACAAGAGTTGTTTTTCTCATGCTAGTGTTGTCGACAGCGCTGACATTTGGTGCTTCGCTAGTATTCGCTGATGATGTAAGAGATATGCAGGTACCTGATGAGGTCGCATCACTCAGAGACCTGCTTGCCGTGGTGGATAAAACCCACCAGGGGCGCATACTAGAAGTGGAGATGGAACAGGAAAACGTCGATGGAAAAGAAATGTGGCTCTATGAAGTAAAGTTGCTGACCCGCAAGGGAAAGGTCTATGAACTAGAATACAATGCCATCACACTGGAACTACTGAAAGCTGATCACTAAGATGAGAGCGCTCGTTATTGAAGATGATGTTGATGTGGCCAGGCAGGTGGCTGATACCTTGCGCCAGGCCATGTATGTTGTGGACATTGCGTATGATGGTGAGGAAGGTCAATTCCTTGGAGACACGGAATCATATGATATTGTTTTGCTGGATATCGGCTTACCGAAGCGTGATGGGCTGAGTATACTGCAGCAATGGAGAAGAACGGGGAGGGATATGCCCGTTCTTATTTTGACAGCACGTGATACCTGGCGTGAAAAGGTGGCGGGACTGCGTGCTGGTGCAGATGACTACCTGGCCAAACCTTTCGAACTGGAAGAAATGCTGGCACGCGTTGAGGCGCTAATTCGCCGGGCAGCAGGACATGCCAGTCCGGTCATTGAGATGGGGGCACTCGCTCTTGATATCAGTGCTGCACGATTAACGGTAGCTGGGCGTCCTGTCGAGCTGACTGCGCTTGAATTTCGAACTCTTGCACACCTGATGCAGCATTCGCAGCGGATTGTTTCGAAGACCGAGCTCACCGAACATCTGTATGAGCAGGATTTTGATCGTGATTCGAATGTAATCGAAGTACTGATAAACCGCCTGCGAAAAAAGCTCGGTGCCGAATTGATTAAAACGCATAGAGGGCTGGGCTATCAGCTAGTAGTGCCAGAGGGAGATGCGTAACTCACTGACACTTCGACTGATAGCGACCTCATTCGTCTGGGTCGCCTCAGCCCTGGCAGTGGCCGCGCTGCTGCTGATATTGCTGTTTCGAGGATATATTGAGCAACGTTTTGAAGATTCCTTACAGGGACACCTGGAAGAACTGGTCGCTGCTAGTGGTATTACAGTCGAAGGGTTATTTCAGATGAACTGGCGTCCAACGGATCCACGCTTTAATCGTCCTCATTCCGGCTGGTATTGGGAGATCCGTCAATCTGATGTTACAACTTCCCGTTCAGATTCACTGTGGCGAGACAATCTGCCTGTAACGGAGCCGGCAGAAGATGCCATTCCTGACTTACAAAAACTTACAGGCCCTGAAGACGAACCAATACTGGCGTTGGTACAGAAAATAACCTACCCACAATCGAAGCTCCCGCTATTGTTCATGGTGGCTGGCCCTGTTTCTGATATAGAACAGGATGTTCGTGCATTTTCAATTCAGGTAGCCATTACGCTGTTTGTTCTCGGGCTGGGTCTTTGGCTGGCGGTATGGTTCCAGGTACGCTTTGGGTTACGACCGCTGCAGACATTGAAGCAGGCACTGACCGATATTCGCCAGGGTAAGACGGAGCGATTACCGCAAAGTTTTCCTGAGGAAGTGCAGCCGGTGGTCAGCGAGCTGAATGCTCTGCTGGATCACAATGCATCTTTGCTGCTGCGAGCGAGGACACACGCAGCTAACCTTGCCCATGCACTAAAAAATCCATTGACTGTTATTCGTAACGAGAGCAGAGATGTGGGAGAGGAGAAACGTCGCATAATCTTGCAGCAAACTGATGCGATGGTGGCAAGTATGGACAGGTATTTGTCACAGGCCCGTATCGCAGGGACTGCAGGGGTGATAGGTGCACGTGCAGATGTCGGGGTAATCATTAAAGACCTGATTTTCAGTATGGAACAATTACACCGGGAACGGAATATTAAATTAAGCCAGACAATCTCCGCAGATTGCTGCTTCCGTGGTGAAGCAGAAGATCTCGAAGAAATGTTGGGGAATTTGATTGATAATGCCTGTAAATGGGCATCTAGTAAGGTTGATATTTCTGCACAATGCGCTGACGAGCATTTAACATTAGTCGTCGAAGATGATGGTAAGGGGGTCCCCGAAACACTTCGTAATGAAATTATTGAAAGGGGGCGTCGGCTTGATGAGACAGTGCCCGGCAGCGGCCTGGGACTCGATATAGTACGGGATATTGCCGAAATGTATCGTGGTTCACTTGAACTGAAACAGTCCTCATCTGGCGGTATTCGCGCCAGCCTCGTTTTGCCCTCGGTTTGACATAATTATTGTAATTTTTATGTGGGCATTGTGAGAATGTCACAGAACTAATTGTTTAAAACTTATAGAGTCCTGTTACGTTAATCATTAAATTTCAAGGAAGCTGTATTTTTTTCATAGGAAGTCATCGTGGCTAACGTAGCGTGGCAATCTCTTTGTATCACTACAGCACTTAGCGATAAATCATCTCTACGTTCCTTGCAACAATGAATAAATAAGACTGCCCCTATAACTGGAGTTAAACATGTGTAAATTATGCTGGACGATCACACTCGTTCTTTTACTGGCTGTATCGGCGATGACATATAAGTTCATTCTTAGTGGTTCGGTTGCACCCAGCAGTGATGGGCGTCAGGCGCTATTACTGGAACCGGGTGAACGGGATCTGGTACTGGCCGAAATGCGGGCCTTCCTGGAATCTGTACAGAAAATTACCGCGGCTGTTGGAAAGAAGGATACCGCACAGATAGCCATCGAAGCGCGCAAAGTGGGTGCTGCGGCACAGCAGGCGGTTCCAGGATCTTTGGTTGGCAAACTGCCGCTGTCATTTAAAAAGCTTGGATTTGATACGCATAAGAAATTTGACATGCTGGCGCTCGATGCCGATGAACTGGAAGACCCTGAGCATTCGCTGCAGCAGCTGTCAGAACTGATGCAAAACTGCGTGGCCTGCCATGCAGCCTACAGAATTGATGCAGTTGCTGCGCCTTCAAAGTAACAGTTTGAATATCATGAGAATAAAAGTATGAGCGTTGTTAATTCAAATCGAAGCATTGGAGTTCTGTTGATTAGCCTGGTAGCGATACTGTTCGGGCTGTTAACGATTAAGTCTGGAGGCATGGTGTTGTTTGCTGATGGCCCTGACCGTGCAGCCGCCGGTAACTATGTACCATTTGTACTCTGGTTTAATTTTGTTGCAGGGTTTTTCTATATAATTGCGGGCGTGGGTCTGTGGTTTACTCAGCGTTGGGCGATGTGGCTGGCTGGAATCATAGTTATATCAACTCTGGTGGTTTTCGCCCTGTTAAACCTGCATATCTATAATGGCGGCGAGTTTGAGTTTCGTACTATCATGGCAATGAGTCTCAGGAGTATCGTCTGGAGCGTTATTGCCTTCTATGCGTACCTGAAGTTCAGCAAGAGGCAATAGACCTATTATAGTTTATAACGGTTTGCCTCACTTACTGGCAAGCAGGAACAGCAGGTAAAAACAGACAGCAGTAAGAAAAGCAGAGAATCCTTTCCAGAACAACAGCGGGTTACGTTCCAGTAATGGCTGTGAAGCAGATTCAATAAATTTTGCATTTGGCTGGGTCAGATCACCGAGGAACTCTGTCATGGCTTCATAGCGCTTTTTGGGGTCGGGATGTACCGCCTTGCGTAGCGCACCGTCTACCCAGGTAGCCAGTTGATCATTATGCTTACGACAGGATACGTATTTTAATTTGTTTGCTGGTCGGGGTTTGTCACTGTCACCATAAGGTAGATGTCCGGTTAATAACTCATAGGCGATGACACCAAAGGAAAACATATCTGAGCGGTTGCTGCAGCCAGAGCCATCTATACATTCCGGTGCGGTGTAGTTTATGGTCCCCTGTGGAATATCCTTATCAAGATTGCTGCAAATTTCGGATGCCCCGGCGACACGGGTAGAACCGAAATCAATAATTTTCAGCGTGCCGTTAGTGTCGATCAAAATATTGTCAGGTTTCAGATCCTGGTGAATCATCTCGAGACGGTGAAAGGCGCGTAGCCCATCAGCAATCTGTTTTAGATATTCACGTGCGGTATTGATATGTGTCTGTGGGTGGTCATCTATCCACTGCCGCAGTGATTGACCCTCAACAAACTCAGAAATGTTATATAGGAAACGGCGTCGTTTGGGTTCTAGAATCTTTAGTACATGAATATTTTTAATGCGCCGTCCGACCCATTCTTCATGCAGAAAAGCATCAAGATATTCTGCGTTATCTCGGTAGTTTATTGAAGGTGTCTTGAGGATAAGCTTTTCATTTGTTTGCTGATCAACAGCGAGGAAGACTTCACTGCGACGGGACGCATGTAATTCACGCAGAATCTCGTAACCATCAATTTTCATCCCCGGGTTGAGGTCAGGTGGAAAAGGCAACTCGTTAATCTTCTGGTAAATATCGTCTTCGGTTTCCTGTGGCAGTGACAGTACCCGCATTAGCTGGCAGGTAACATTATCTGTGCTGCCGTTGTGTAGGGATTCGGCCAGCAGTGCGGAGGAACAGGCCTGAAGGTTATACCCATGCTCATTAAGCAGTTCGGTAATTCGATGATCGGTTATATGGCCGGTTATGCCATCGGTAGTGAAGAGAAAAATATCATCTTCCTCAACACCGACTGTGCGGTAGTCAATATCTATACTGGCATCTATGCCCATGGCACGGGAGAGGAACTCGCGCTCTTTTGAGACCCAGACACGGTGGTCGCGGGTAAGTAGTTCAAGTTCACCGCTTCGAAATTGGTAGATTCTGGAATCTCCGACATGGAACAGATGAGCAGTAGAGGACTTGAGTACCAGCCCGCTGAATGTCGTGACCATGCCACGGGCAGAATCATGCCGTACCTGGCCCTGAGAATAGAGCCAACGGTTTAGTGCACCCAGCACACGCTGAGCTGATGTTTTTACTGTCCAGGATTCCGGGGTACTGAAATAGTCGGTAAGGAAACCGGTGACACAGACCTGGCTGGCTTCCTTGCCACCTTCTGAGCTGCTCATGCCATCGGCAATCGCGGCGGCGATGCCTTTACTGTGAATTAAGCCACCTTCGGGTATGCAGGCATCTGCAGCATCGGCATTCTCATCCTTGTCACCTTTTTCAGTGACAATGGCATAGTCTATGTCGAGTTTTCCTGCCATTCAAAGGTCGAGCATCAGCTTCAGAGGTTTGCGCATACCTGCGATCTTACATGCCTGCTGACCATAACCATAGGGAAATAAATCATAGACATAGCGTCGAGTGGCTCTTTCTTTGCCGTAAAGATTACGAAGAAATTTCAGGAATTTACGCAGCTCAGGGATTGAGCAATTTGTTTCAAACTGTTCGCGGATAAAGTGTACAACCTCCCAATGATCATCACTCATATCGACACCTATATCTACTGCAATATGGCTACCCATTTCAGGAGACCAGTCGTCGGTAAAGAGTAAAAAACCTTCATCATCGACAGATATTTTATTTTCTTCAAATAACATATAGTGTTTATTCATCATTATTTTTCACCCTGCGGTAGTAATTATTTTCCAGAAAGTTTTCTATCCGACATCGATCATTTGTACAGTGCCGTCTTCCAGTACCTCCGCGGTATGGCCTTTGGGTTCATCCAGAAACTGAACAGCTACAAGAACTACCAGCGCAGAGGCAGCAATGACCATGAAAAATATCTGTGGCGAGACGAATGAAAATACGGTGAGAAAAATTACCCCACCGACATTGCCATAGGCCCCCGCCATACCAGCAACCTGTCCGGTCATGCGTCGTTTGATCAGTGGCACGATAGCAAAAACAGCACCTT
>DAOVWW010000259.1 GCA_030636465.1 Gammaproteobacteria bacterium | reverse complement strand
TGAGATGTCTCTGATTATTCTATTAAAGCTATTCAAGGCCTTCCGGACTTAGCTTATGCCAGTCAGTAACCTGTTGGTAACGATGCGCGACATTGAGCAGTTTTGCTTCATCAAAATACTGACCAATCAGTTGCAGGCCAACTGGCAGTTTATTATCCATACCGGCAGGAATAGACATGCCGGGCAGGCCGGCAAGGTTGACTGAAATGGTGTAGATGTCATTTAAATACATCGCCACCGGGTCATCACTGTTTTCACCGAAGCGAAAGGCGGTACCCGGAGCTGTGGGTCCGGCGATAACATCACATTTTTCGAAAGCGCGGGTGAAATCATCAGAAATTAGACGGCGTATCTTTTGTGCTTTTAAATAATAGGCATCGTAGTAACCCGCTGACAGGGCATAGGCTCCAATTATGATGCGGCGTTTGACCTCTTCACCAAAACCTTCGGCCCGCGTTTTTTTGTACATGTCCAGCAGATCATCATATTCCTCCGTGCGGTAGCCATAACGGGCGCCATCGAAACGTGACAGGTTGGATGATGCCTCAGCCGGTGCCAGCACATAATAACAGGGTACTGACAGATGGCTGTTGGGCAGGCTTATTTCGACCAGTTCTGCACCCAGGTTTTCATATTCGCGTAGGGCATCCATGGTGATCGTAGCGATAGCGGGATCAAGGTCATCATTGAAAAACTCGACGGGTAAGCCAATCTTCAGTCCCTTCAGCTCATTATCCAGTCCAGCTGAAAAATCAGGCACTTCTATCTCAACCGAGGTTGAATCACGCGGGTCAAATCCAGACATGGCCTGTAACATAATGGCAGCGTCTTCGGCGCTGCGTGT
Organism: Gammaproteobacteria bacterium; assembly: GCA_030636465.1. Lineage (GTDB taxonomy): Bacteria > Pseudomonadota > Gammaproteobacteria > BMS3Bbin11 > BMS3Bbin11 > BMS3Bbin11. Next base: position 2,670 of record DAOVWW010000259.1, on the reverse strand, counting down.
CATCGGGCCACCCTGGTCCAGTGATGAGGCGAAGGCGATCATGCCATAACGTGATACCCGGCCATAACTGGGTTTCAGTCCGGTAATGCCACAAAAAGATGCCGGCTGCCTTATCGAACCGCCGGTATCTGTACCGGTAGCTGCCGGGGCTAGCCTGGCGGCTACCGCTGCAGCCGATCCACCGGAGCTGCCGCCAGGGACGCGTTCTTTATCCCAGGGGTTTAAAACCCGGCCATAAAAGGAGGTTTCATTCGATGAACCCATGGCAAACTCATCCATGTTTGTCTTGCCAAGGGTGACGCTGCCAGCCTGACGAAACTTGCTGATGACTGTCGCATCATAGGGAGAAATGAAGTTATCAAGCATTTTTGAGCCACAACTGGTGCGCATTCCTTCTGTGCAGAAAATATCTTTTTGCGCGAGCGGGATGCCGGTTAATGGCTGGCTATTATTAGTAGACAGTAATTCGTCGGCCAGGGCCGCCTGGCTTAGGCTGGTTTCACTATCAACAGTAATAAAGGCGTTGATGTCTTTATTCGCTTCAATACGGTTAAGAAAGTATTGGGTCAGTTCAACGCTTGAAAAATCGCTATTCTTCAGGCCCTGGGCCAGCTCGTGTAGGGATTTGTTATGCATGGGCTAAGGTTCTTCTTAAATATGCTGTCTAGTGGGGATGTTTTGGGTAGCCTGATTGCTTAATCAAGAACTTTTGGTACCAGGAAAAGACCATTTTCACTGGCAGGGGCCAGCGCTATAAACTTCTTGCGCTGGTTTTCTTCGGTCACTGCATCCTTTCGCAGGCGTAGCCGGGTGTCGCGAGGGTGAGCCATAGCCTCGATTCCATCTGTATTGACCTGGTTCATTTGTTCTACCAGATCGAGGATATTAGAAAGGTTTTTGGTATATGCCTGCAACTGTTCAGGCTCGATAGCCAGCCGTGCCAGATGGGCAATTTTTTCCACATCATCGTTGTTTATAGACATCTTTTCTCCTTAAATCACTGGCAACTGTTTTTCAGGTGGCGAAAGGTAGCATAATCATGGGTTGTTGAATAGAAATAGCAGCATTTCTAGAGTACAATCCTCGCGATTATAGTGTCGGCAGAAGTCTTCCCTCTGGCGATTTTAAATACTGGTTAATGGTCCTGCTTGAAGCGCATTTCATGGCACAGGCCGGATTCCGCAAATAAGGTATAGCAAAAATAATGTTAAAAAGACTGTTAGGTTTCTTCTCCCATGATCTGGCTATTGATCTCGGCACGGCAAATACTCTTATATATGTTCGTGACAAGGGAATAGTTCTTAACGAACCTTCTGTTGTAGCAATACGTTACTCGCCGATGGGAGGCCCTTCTGGTAAATCGGTACTGGCAGTTGGTCAGGAAGCAAAGCAAATGCTTGGCCGTACGCCGGGTAATATCAAGGCAATACGCCCAATGAAGGACGGTGTTATAGCCGATTTCTCAGTTACTGAAGTCATGCTCAAGTATTTTATTCGCAAGGTACAGGAGTCACGTTTTTTCAAACCCAGTCCCCGTATTATTATCTGCGTACCCTGTGGTTCGACACAGGTTGAACGTAGAGCGATTAAAGAATCCGCTCTCAGTGCCGGTGCCAGGGAAGTTTATCTGATTGAAGAACCGATGGCAGTAGCGATAGGGGCAGGTTTACCCGTTGCCGATCCAACCGGTTCTATGGTTGTCGATATTGGTGGTGGTACGACTGAAGTCGGTATCGTTTCGCTCGGCGGTCTGGTTTATTCTGATTCGTTACGTGTAGCAGGGGATAAATTTGATGAGGCTATCATTACTTATCTACGACGTCAGCATGGTGTCCTCATAGGTGACTCAACGGCTGAACGAATCAAGAAAGAGGTTGGTGCGGCGATGCCCGGTTCTGAAATTCTGGAAATGGAAATTAAAGGCAGAGATCTTGCGGAAGGCCTGTCCCGTTCAGTAACCTTGACCAGTAAGGGGATTTATGACGCGATTGCTGACCCTCTGGATCAAATATCCCAGGCCATAAAAGCGGCGCTGGAGCAGACCCCACCAGAACTCGGCGCGGATATTGCAGAAAAAGGTATGATACTTGCTGGTGGTGGTGCCTTGCTGCGTGATATAGATCGCCGCTTCATGGAAGAGACGGGGATGCCGGTAGTTATCGCTGAAGACCCTCTGACCTGTGTTGCTCGCGGTTGTGGCCATGCGCTGGAAGAGATGGATAATCTGGGTGATGTTTTTGCCCAGGAGCGCTGAGCACAGCTGAAAACAGGTAATTTCATTCCCATGCCAGGTCGTCAATGAGCGACGTTATTAGACGTTTAGGCGGTGCCACACCTGCTACCGTGCGGGTAATGGTTCTGGTCGCAGTGTCTGTCGCGACCATGCTGATTGATCATCGTACCCAGCAATTAGAAGGCCTGCGAAATATACTGCAAACTGCAGTGTATCCCGTGATGTTTATTTCAACCATCCCGCGCGAAGTAGTTCGTAGCGTGACAGGCTCAATGGAATCCAGCAGCGAATTACAAACAGACAATGAAGCCCTGCGCCAGGAGAATCTGTTATTACATAGCCGGTTGGAGAAATTACATTCGCTGGAAGCTGATAATCTCAGGCTAAAGAGATTGCTGGGGCAATCAGATCAGATCGCAGAGCAAGTACTGCTAGCT
>DAOVWW010000278.1 GCA_030636465.1 Gammaproteobacteria bacterium | reverse complement strand
ATATTATACGCCAATGCCCAGCCCAGGTTCTGCCGAATTATACGCATCATTTTTTTTGCGACAAGCACTCCCCGAAAGAGGATATTCAGATCATTTCTGAATAGCACCATATCTGCTGCGGCGGCAGCATAACGTGCACCCTCACCCATGGCAATCGACACATCTGCACCAGCGAGTACTGGTGCATCATTGACCCCGTCGCCGAGCATTGCCACGGTAGCGCCCTGCTTTTGCAGCGCCCGCAATTGCTGCAATTTGCCGTCAGGCAGCATAGCAGACTGATAGCTGTTGATCCCTAAACGCCTGGCCACCGTGCTCACAGCTGTTTCGTCATCACCAGAATAAAGCAATGTTTGCACGCCTGCCTGCTGCAGGGCATTTATCAAAACACCAGCCTGTTCGCGTAACGAGTCCTGCAGTACAAAGACTGCCAGTAATCTGGTTTCATCTGCCAGCAGCACACGTGTCCCGTCTTCCAGGCTACCCTTCTGTTCGGTTGTCAGAACCATGCCAGTTTGCTGCTGAATGTAGACGATATTCCCCAGATATAATCTTTTAGCGCCTACACTACCTGTTAAACCAGCACCCGGGATACTGGTGACGTCATTTACAGCTAGCAGATCATCGCTGACAGCGTCCAGGAAAGCGCGGGCAACGGGATGTTCGGAACGTGATTCAAGTGATGCCGCCTGCAACAGGCAGGTTGCCTCATCGAGGTCATAATTGAGACACTGAGTCTGCGTAATCGCCAAACGGCCATCTGTCAGGGTGCCGGTTTTATCGAATACAAAGTGACTAACTTTTGCCAGGGTCTCCAGAGCGTGCCCCCTGCTGCACAGCAGCCCATCACGAATTAATGTACCCGTCGCGGCTGTAATGGCTGCAGGTGTAGCCAACGACAATGCGCACGGACAGGTCACTACCAGTACAGCGATGGTTATTGGCAACCATTGAGATGGATCATTAAAATACCAGTAGGTCGCCACCACTGCCGCCAGCAGTAATATGGCCACGACAAAGCGCGAGGCGACGCGATCGGCCAGGCGGGCAATTGCCGGTTTTTCCGATTGCGCACGTTCAACCAGACTCAAGATGGTCGAAAGCACGGTTTCCTGACCGCTATTTGTTACTCGAATTCGAATGGGGCTTTCTATATTTATACTGCCACCGATGACTTTATCGCCCACCTGTTTGCGACAGGGGTGGGCTTCACCCGTCAACAGTGATTCATCAATTGATGAACTGCCCTCAATTACATCTCCATCTGATGGAATTGTTTCACCGGGTTTCACCTGTACTATGTCACCGGGTTCCAGTTCCTGCGCCGCCACGACTTCTGTGCGATTGTCCGCCAGTTCGCGTATTGCCGTCGTCGCCTGCGACTGAATTAATGCCTCGGTATGCTCAGAGGCTTTTTTTCGCGCAACCAGTTCAAGATAGCGTGCGGTCAATAAAAAGAAGATGAACATCACCACAGAATCAAAGTACACATGTTCACCACTGCCCATCATGGTAAACAGGCTACCGGCAAATGCTATGATTATACCAAGGCTAATGGGAACATCCATGCCTGCTCTTTTATGGCGCAGGTCACGCCAGGCGGCACGATAAAATGGCCAGCCGCTGTAGAGAAAAACCGGTAGTGTCAGCAACAGGCTGATCCACTGTAGAAAGGTACGGTACTGCGCTTCCATCCCCCACCAGCTGCCGCTATACATGGCAATAGAGAACATCATTACCTGCATGCCCAGACCCCCGGCCAGACCCAGCCTCTTGAGGTAATCCTTGCGTTGCTTCTCAAGCAACTGCTGATGCTGACTGGGATCATAAGGGTGGGCGATATAACCTATTTCTGAGATCGATTTCAGAATATCTGACAATTTTAGTTGCCTGTCATCCCAGACTACTCGGGCGCGATGGGTCGAATAATTGACCTGCGCTTCCTGTACTCCGGGTAAAGCCTTGATATGCTGCTCATTGAGCCAGACACAGGCGGCACAATCGATCCCTTCAAGAATTAAGGAGGCTTCTTTTATATACTCAGAGCTATGTCGAACGAAGCTTTTTTGCACCTCTTCACGGTCATAAACTTCCATCTGGCGCAGTGTTTCAGGTACGACATCTTTTACTGTAGCGCTAGTTTCTGTGCGATAGCGGTAATAATTCTCCATACCGCCATCAACGATAGCCCGGGCAACTGCCTGACAGCCATGGCAGCACATCGGCTGCTTTTGCTGATCAATCTCGACGCTTATTTCCAGACCTGCAGGCACCGGTAATCCGCAGTGAAAGCAGTGTTTGTCCCGTTGTTTTTCAGATGCCATGGTGAATTCGAATATGTGTGTAATAACGCAGGTTTTAACCTACATCAGAATTAAATTGACCTAGATCAAAGTACAGAAAGAGCAATTTTATGTATAATCAGTCACACATCTAAACAAATTCCGCCCTGGTACGCTTGCTCTTTTTTTGGCAAACGCTCAGGTATTTTTGTGCAGATGATGAATTATAAGCAAATTATAATATACTTTTTTGGAAACAAAAAATCACTTACAAACGACCCGAAACTTTCAGTTGAGAATAAGCATGCAAGAAACCTACAACTACAAAGTGGTACGTCAATTTTCGATAATGACCGTAGTCTGGGGTATTGTCGGTATGCTGGTAGGCGTCATTATTGCCTCTCAGTTAGCCTGGCCTGCCCTGAATTTTGATATACCCTGGCTGACTTTTAGTCGCTTACGCCCCCTACACACCAATGCTGTAATTTTTGCCTTTGGTGGCTCTGCACTTTTCGCCACATCCTACTATATTGTGCAGCGCACCTGCCATGCGAAACTTTTTGCTCCGGCACTGGCAGCCTTTACCTTCTGGGGCTGGCAACTCGTTATTGTACTCGCTGCAGTGACCTTGCCTTTAGGTTATACCACTTCAAAGGAATATGCTGAGCTGGAATGGCCAATTGATATTCTCCTCACTGTAGTCTGGGTATCTTATGCAATCGTTTTCTTTGGCACTATCGTCAAAAGAAAAGTTAAGCATATCTATGTTGCCAACTGGTTTCTGGGCTCATTTATCCTCACCGTGGCCGTTCTTCACCTCGGTAACAGTGCAGCACTGCCTGTTAGCCTGATGGGGATGAAATCCTATTCGGCCTATGCTGGCGTACAAGATGCCATGGTGCAATGGTGGTATGGACATAATGCAGTAGGCTTCTTCCTGACTGCAGGCTTCCTCGGCATGATGTACTACTTCATGCCAAAAGCAGCAGGCCGCCCTGTTTATTCCTATCGCTTATCTGTGGTGCATTTCTGGGCACT
>DAOVWW010000270.1 GCA_030636465.1 Gammaproteobacteria bacterium | reverse complement strand
CCTGGCTAGAGACATCGGCAATAATCCAACGGCTACCCGTCCGCCATCCAGTGGTGGGACGGGTATTAAATTAACCAGCATGAGTATTGTGTTGATATAGAGACCCGCAACCGACATGAACAACAGTGGTAAGGCCGCATAAGCAGGCATAAATTGAGCAATGTAGCCAACCAGACCCCAGATAAAAGCCATTACCAGATTGGCACCCGGGCCCGCCAGGGCAACATAGATCATGTCACGTTTAGGCTGTCTCAGGTTGCCAAAGTTAACCGGCACGGGTTTTGCCCAGCCAAACAGAAAACCGCCCATCACCAGCAACAGACCAGGTACCAGTATGGTGCCCACTGGATCGACATGCTTCAAAGGGTTGAGCGTCAATCGGCCTGCCATTTTAGCTGTACTATCCCCGAACTTAAGCGCCACCCAGCCATGGGCCACTTCATGTACAGTAATCGCGAATAAAACCGGCACTGCCCAGGTGATTATCTTCTGAATTAATGAAAGTTCTTGCATGGGTGGATTATAACCGGTTTCAGCAGAAATGAATGTATTACGGTTTACGGTTTACGTAAAACATAAAACGTAACACCTAACACGGCTCTTTCATTCAAAAGGCTCCGCATCCCCTTTCCCCTGCCTGATGATCTCCGGGACGCCACTGACCATATCAACAACCGTGGTTGCCTCCAGGCCGCAGAAACCACCATCAATAACGAGGTCTACCTGATGCTCCAGCTGTTCACGAATCTCATGTGGATCGCTGAGAGGCTGGTCTTCATCTGGCAAGATGAGAGTACTGCTCATCAAAGGCTGGTGCAGCTGCTCAAGCAGAGCCAGGGTAATATTATTGTCCGGTACACGTAAGCCGATGGTTTTTCTTTTTGGATTTTGCAGGCGGCGTGGCACTTCGTTCGTCGCTTTAAGAATGAAGGTATAGGCACCTGGAGTAAAATGCTTCAGCAAGCGATAGACATTATTTTCAACTTTGGCATATACCGACAATTCTGACAGGTCACGACAAACCAGCGTGAAATTGTGTTTTGCATCAACCCTCCTGATGGTACGAATGCGATCGAGTGCCTGTTTGTCACCAATATGACAGCCCAGCGCATAACTGGAGTCCGTTGGATAGGCGATAACACCACCCCGGTTCAGTATCTCAACGGCCTGATGGATAAGGCGCTGCTGGGGGTTTTCAGGGTGAATTTCGAAATACTGGGCCATTAATTAGTCTGCACGGGAAAAAAGGGTAATCTGAGTAGCATTATATCAGAATTGCCCGCAGGCAAAGACGGTGCGACAATACGCCAGCTTTTTTCATCCCATCATGGTGGCCATATGTACTACAGCATTGTTGGAACTGATGTTCCAGATAGTCTACAAAAACGTTTGTCAGTAAGGCCAGAACACCTGGCTCGATTAGAAACACTGCAGAATGAAGGTCGCCTGCTCACCGCAGGCCCATCTCCTGCAATAGATTCAGAAGACCCGGGTGAAGCAGGTTTTAGCGGCAGCTTAATCATTGCTGAGTTTGATTCATTGACTGATGCCCGGCAATGGGCAAATGCCGATCCATACATGGCAGCAGGCGTTTATGAATCTGTATCAGTTAAACCCTTCAAAAAGGTCTTTCCACAATGAATCGCATCGACATGATACATGAAAGATTAACGACGGCCCTGTCACCAGAAAGCCTGGAAGTCATTGATAGATCACATGAGCATGCCGGGCATGAAGGAGCAAAAGCCGGCGGTGGGCACTTTGATGTCATCATCATCGCCGCAGCGTTCAATGACATGAGTACTGTACAGAGACATCGTGCTATCTATGACGCACTGGGCGATGCGATGAAGACAGAGATTCATGCTCTTAGCATAAGAGCCTACACTCCTGAGGAGTTTTAAAATGAAAGTATTCATATCCACCTTTGCACTAGCACTTATAGCCACATCCATCCTTTCATCCTGTGACCTGCCTTCAAATAAAGAGGAAGATACAGAAAAAAAAGCTGCTGCTTCAGCCGATACCAGCAAAGTACTGGTACAGGTAAATGGCACAGCTATCACACAAAGTGAATATGAAGTTTTTGTCCGTTCTATTAGCAACGAAGTCGTCATCGGCAGTATAAATGATGCTAAAAAAGCACAGATCTTAAATGAAATGGTAGATCGTCAGCTACTGGTGCAGTATGCAAACAAATGGGGCCTGGAAAATGACGCCAGACTGGCCATTGCACTAAAGCAGCAACAGCAACTTATGCTTGCCCTGGCTGCAAAGAAAAATATGCTCGAAAATGATGGTGAAATTAGTGAAGAACAGCTAAAAGCTCGTTATGCTCAGGAAAAAGAAAAAGCATACCCCACTGAATATCACATCAAGCACATCAACGTAGCAACTGAAGATGAAGCCTTGAGTATTATTAAAAGCCCGGACGGTGGAGAAGATTTCTCAGCTTTAGCAACAAAACTTTCACTGGATAAAAGTAGAGAGAATGGCGGTGATCTGGGTTGGGTAAATAACTCTACTATTCTGCCTCTGGTATTTGACCACCTGATTAACCTGGAAAATGACAGTTACTCCAGGACCCCTGTGCAAACACAGGCTGGTTGGCAGATACTATTGATGGTAGAAAGCAGGCCTGTTACCTTTCTTGAGTTTTCACAGGCCCGACCACGACTGCTAGCCGCATTACAGCGTGAACGACTGATGAATACAATTTCATCGATGCGAGATACTGCAAAGATTGAGTTTAGTAAAGTCGAGCAGGATTGAATTAGTTAAGGACTTGATTTGCCGCGAGACTACTCCTCGCGGCAAAAGATCTGTTCAAGGGACTTAGCTAATAATAATTAGCTCATAAATCAATGAACTGTGCGCATAAATATGGTCTTTAACTTGTTTTCATTCTTCCAGTCTTCAATGCTAGTCGGACGTTGGACATGATAACCCTGAGCAAAATGCACGCCTATATCGCGTAGCATTTCCATTATGGTTGCATCCTCGACCGACTCAGCAATAACAAAGAGTCCTAAGCCATATGCCAGGTGAGTAATGTTATTCACCATCATGCGATCAATCGGATCATCTGCCATGCCCTTAACAAACTGCCCATCGATCTTAAGAAAATCAACCTTCATCTTCTTTAAATAACCAAACGAACTCAGACCTGCCCCAAAATCATCCAGCGCAAAACGGAAACCCAAATCACTGAATTCCGAAATAAAATCCAGTGCTGACTGAATATTTGTAATCGCAGCCGTTTCCGTTATCTCTAACATAATCTGGTTGGGGTCAATCTCATACTCTTTAATTTTACTGATAATATAAGCACTGATTTCCGGGTCACCTACCGACTGACCTGACAGGTTAATGCTGTATAGATAGGTGACTGAGGAATCAGTATCTTTTTTGACATCGCT
>DAOVWW010000102.1 GCA_030636465.1 Gammaproteobacteria bacterium | reverse complement strand
CGGGTGTTTGAACCCTTTGTTCGTCTCGATGGCGATAACGCTAATACGGAAGGGAGCGGTATCGGCCTGGCATTGAGTAAGGTACTGGTTGAAGCCATGGGTGGCACCCTGGGTCTGGATAGTGAACCCGGTGCTGGCAGTACATTCTGGATTGAACTCCCGCTGCATCAAGATTCAACCGGAATAGAGGCCACACCCGAAGCCGATACAGCACATGAGAGCACGCTTGAAATTGAGCAGCTTAATACCACTACGATCCTTTATATCGAGGACGACCGAGTCAATATTAAGTTGATCGAGGCTATCCTGGGTGAGCAGGAAGGCATTGAATTGGTGACGGCGACAGAGGGTGAAGCGGGTTATGATCTGGCAGTAAAACTTCTACCTGATTTAATTTTGCTGGATTCACGACTGCCTGACATACCCGGTTACGATGTATTGAATAAACTCAAGTCACACCCGGATACCCGGGCGATACCGGTGGTTATCATCAGTGCGGATGCGACCGAGAAGCAAATTGAAAAACTGAAGTCTGCAGGTGCCTATGCGTATTTGACCAAGCCTTTTAATATACCAGAGCTATTGCAGACGGTTGAAGCAGCTATAAATGATGAGTGAAATTCATATCAAAATACGTTTAGGGTTAAAGGGGAAAGATTAAGGAACAGAGTGAACGCGGCTAACAGGCATTCACTCTGTCATAAAATCTTGCTCTATAAAGTAATCTCTTTTTTGCGGGGTCTTCACTGTCTACGGGTTTTTCCCTGGTATGGAGAACGTTGTTTGAAATCAGGCCCATTCCAGATTCCAGCCTGCCTTCAATGACATACTCTGACTCCTCTAATATCACAGACTCCAGGACATCCCTGGCTGCAATGATCTCACTATCTTCTGACCAGGACATATCCATTTTTCTAAATGAAAATCGATGACACAGGTGTCCATCCGGGTTGGTCCAGAAAACTTTACCGCCCAGTTGTTCACTAACTTCCCCGGTCTTTGGGTTCTTATACTTAAAACAGTCATTCCTCATCAATATTTTCAGAGCTTCCGGGTCTTTATCCCGAAAAAGGATATACAACACTTCATTATCCAGGACCTTGTTGCTACCCCCTTCAAGAGCAGGCCGTTTACACAACAGGAACAAGGCCTGTATGGTTTTATCTGATCCGTAATACGTGGCATCAGTATGCCAACGGACCTGTCTTGTTGAAAAGGGTATCGCTTTACCTAAGATTCCTGAATCAGTTAATTCATCAGATTTGGAGTGCCGGGTGAATTTATCTGTTTCAGTAACCCCGAGTTGTTCTCCTAATATAATCAATGAATCCATATTTAATTTAGCAGTGCCTGATGTGTAAACACACATATTCGCTAATTCAATGAGTTCCAGTATCCTGGTTTTTTCAGCATTGGTGATTGCAGTCATATCGGCTAATTCAACCACCAGGTCACCAACACTTTGAGGGTAAGCCGCTAGTTTTTCATCACGCCATTTCTGGTAATCCACATCTGAGTCTAAATCAAATCTCTTTGGGTATTTTGTATTCCAGTTTTTCATCGGATGCTCCTAATTAGATAATCAAAAATATTTAATTTTTATCAGCTTTTCTGTATCAGATATTATTTCAAAACTGGCCTTGAGAAATTTAGGACGATTCCCTGGGCCTACAGTGGCGTAATTACTAAAGCCAACACCTTCAACTGGCAAAATAAACCCCTTGTCTATTTTTCCATTCAAATTTTCATCATGAAGAATATTTACTGCATACCTTCCTTTTGGCAGGTCATTGAAGACTGTATATGCTGACCCTTCATTTATTTTTCCGTTTTGTTTTCTAAAGTAGTGTTTAAATTTCTTATCGGGAATGGTTCCATCTTTATTGTATAAGGCGAATTGAACTTCCCCTTTAGAATTCCGCAATTCATCCACTTTTACTGTTAGAGAAAATGTCTCGTTATCATTTGCATAAGCAAATGGGATCATGGTCAAGGGCATTAAGAGGATGATGAGTGCCTTTTTCATTTTTTATAAATGTCCACTAATTGATTTTTCTTTAGTCATTGTTACTGGAATATTCGGATTCATATATACGGCTCTATACACAGCATTTATGTATAAGTAAGAAATTCACAACATTGAAGCGAACAGTTTAATAGACTGAAACTGGACTTCACATGACAAAAATCAAGTCAAAATCTGGGTCAGGGCGAGATTCATTCAACTCTTTATTGATACTCGGCCATTCTCCCAAGCCCAGATTAGAAGCGTAATTGATGGAAACAAACGATTAAAAAGACAGGGGAGGATGACTTTATTATTTTTAATAGCTAGATATTGCCTGTATCGGTTATGATATTAATCATGATCAGTATGTTTCTTTATTTATAATTAATTCAGGACTTTCATATGAGCATGACAGCGGCTTCATTTAGTGCACAATTCCCCGACATTGCTGAACATTGCGGCCCGAAGGGGCTGGATGATCTACTGCTGGCACTGCAGACCAGGAATGTTAAAGCGGGTGAAGAAGTTACCTCTGAGGGTAAAGAGTGTGATTCCCTCTTTCTTGTGACTAACGGCAAACTGACAACCCAGGTCACCACTGATAAAGAAACCATACGCCTCGGCTCACTGGAACCTGGCGACCACTTCGGTGAAGTCAATATCCTCGACCCCGGCCCATCCACAACGACCGTGCTGGCAACCGCAGAACGTATCTTGCTGGTATTAACGCATACTGATCTCCGGAATCTCGATAAAGCTCACCCCATCATGACGGGCAATATCATGCGTATGATGTCCGAGCTGCTGATTGAGCGTTGCCGGGTTGCTGACCAATTATTGTTTAGTAAATATAGTCATGTTGAGGGCTTATCTGGCAGTACATCAGGTAAATACCCCAACCTCACTGAATGGGGGCTAGATATACTGCAAAAACTGCATGGCCATAAGGAGGTTCAGTCATGAGGCTATTCGAATATCTACAGACAGTGCCCCTGTTTAGCGGCTTGAGCAATGATGATTTGAAAACACTGGATCAGGCAATGGTTGTGCAAGACTATCCGGATGACCACCTGTTCGTCGCAGAAAACAAGATCCCCGATGGCCTCTATATTATTTTAGAAGGCAACGTTGAGATCACCCATGAAAAGCATACAGAACGCGGTATGCAGCGTATATCAACCATGGGGCCTGGCAGCATGTTAGGTTTACATGGTCTAATTGCCCACGCCCGCCCTATTGTCTCCTGCGAGGCCCAGGGCAAGGTAAAAGCGGCCTTTTTACCCAGCTCGGCATTTAATTTGCTATACCAGTCCAATACCCACCTGCCTCACCATTTCCAGATGACCATCGCCAAACAACTGGCAGCAGATTATCGGAATATAGTCGGTGAGCTTAAAGAGATGATGCAGGCCGAATAAGCTATCAATTTTACTCGCCACAGCCATTTAGCCTAATGGTAAGTTGTGGCAATGCCTCAGGGGAGGCCGCCCCTTTGAGTCCGAAGGTTCTCCCACCCCAGGGGTTCTTTATATCTCGCCCTCCCCCCGACACTGATTACGCATACCACTATTTATGCAACGCATAAGTTTTTGATTATTCTTCCAAAATCATGCTTCCACAGCTAATACACGCACAAACATTGTGCTTTATTAAATTTCAACTATACTCAGGCTGATAATAAAAATAAAAACATACAAAACTCAAACTCTGGGAGAAATACATGTTACAAAGAAAAACACTTTTCGCACTATTGTTGTGTGCATTATCCAGCGCTGCCAGCGCTGAAAACGTGGTCAATGACTCCGGTGAATGGACACTGGGGCCTGCCTTCAAGCCTGAGTGGAAACCTCACTTTACTATCGCCGCTACCGCCGGTTACCTTGCCCCTGATATCGACGGAGTCAGTGGCAGTAGTTCACCGGGTATCCAGCTATCACTGAATTGTCCCTGGTTTACTCCGCCCTCTGGTGCCATTCGCCAGCAGTTCAATTACAACACCTTTGATAATGATGGCCAGCAATTAAAGAGCCTGGAGATGAACCCGCGCTACTTCATGAGTGCGAGCCCTTCAATTCTTATTGGTTTTGGTCCCGGACTTGGCTATGTATGGACGGAATCTGATCTTGGCAAGGACAAGAATGTATGGGCCTTACAGCTAGGTGCCGATATCGAATACCGCCATAAGCGCCTATTTCTTGCCTTTGGTAGCCGTTACCAGTGGACACAGGACAAGGAACTCGGCCTGGCTAACACAGGAGCAAACAACCTGCTGACTCAGGGCAAGATTGGTATCAATTTCTGATCATCATTACATAAGAAACCAGCTCAATAGAGGGATCATAAGTGAATAGTAAAGTGGCATGGACAGACAATGCCTTTAGCCATTTTCTGTTGCTGATCCCTCTCGTCCTGCTTTTTTCTGCCTGTACCACTGCAGCCAAGCCTCAACGCTATTACCCCGAAGCTGACAGTCCGCCATGGGTCATTGCAGGCAGTCTGCACGGAACCAGCGGTGAAATAGCCATCACCATAAACAATGTTGTTGCACTACAGGGTAAGATCCCGTCATTCAAGGAATCTCTGCGACTGAGCGGGACGTATCAGGGCAGCAAACTGGCGAGCCTCTGCAGCATGCAATACTGCAGTGGCGGTGTACAGTGTACGGTCTATGTTGATTCAAAACCCGCCGTACTGCTGGATTTCAGCGGTTTGTAAGGCTGGAGCCTTATTCCCTCGAATGTACTCACGCCTGCTGATAGTTATCGCCCTGTCATTACTTTCCGGCTGCGCCGTAAAGCAGCAGTGGCTACACACGGACAAGAACACGGATGCCTACTACCGTGACGACGCACAATGCCTGAAACTCTCCAACAAGGTTTTGTTTGAACAACTACAGGAAATACCACCACAGAAAATCGCAGAGAGTGGTTCGGCTATCTCCAAAGATAAATCTTTTTGTATCCTGCCTGATGCAGGTAAGAGAATTCATCAACTGTGCATGGAAGAACTCGGCTGGGAGCTAAAATAATCCAATCACACACTACCCAGCATACTACCCCTGATACTACATATTAAAGTTGGAGGTGTTGTGTTTGTGAGTTTATTTAACCACTTCCCGCTTTTTTATATTTTCGAGTGCTGCCTCTAATGCGCTGGCAACCTTTTCCTTATCTGCGACATTCAAATCCAGCGATAGAATGAAGCCATTGGACTCATTCTGTACATGGTTACACTGGCCTTTAAGGTTCTCATTGGTATCGATAACCTGGTAGGTTTTTACCGATTTCTCTATACCCTTAGCTTTGACATCATCCATAGCCATGCAGGTTACTTTATCTTTCACTAATGCATAGGTCGAATCCGATATCAGGATATTATTGGGTTCGGCACTGGCCTCCAGACGGCTAGCCAGGTTGACCTGTCCACCAACGATTGTATAGTCGAGACGATTATCTGAACCAAAATTGCCCACGGTACAGTAACCGGTATTTATACCAATGCGGATTTGCAGTGCTGAAGTAACGCCTTCTGACATCCATTTGGCCCGAAGGTCGACCATTCGTTTACGCATTTCCAGAGACATCATTACACAGTTGAGTGCGTCTTGTTTATCACCCTGAGATTCAGGGTCACCAAAAAACACCATCACGCCATCACCGATAAACTTGTCGATAGTACCGCCATAACTTAACGCGACTTCTGCCATTTCATTCAAGTAACTATTCAGTAATTCGGTAAGAGCTTCCGATTCCATGCTATCGGTAATCTCTGTAAAATCTTTGATATCAGAAAAAAAGATGGTGAGTTTTCTGCGTCGGGTTTCCAGACGCACATCCCATTTCCCCTGGAATATCTGCTCGTATATTTGTGGTGACAGATATTTTGCCAGCTTGATAGATATAGCTTCCAGCTGCTTATTCTTACCTGCTAGTTCGGTGGTGCGTTCTTCTACCCGGCTTTCTAAAACCAGGTTGGCGTTTTGGTGATCTACTAATGCCATTTCCTGAATTTCAAATTTTTCCTTGATCTCCAGTGAAAGCCGCTGTGCCAGTGCAATAAGCAATAGTATTACTTCAATAGAGGCGCCAACCTGCATCGCATTCTCAGT
>DAOVWW010000150.1 GCA_030636465.1 Gammaproteobacteria bacterium | reverse complement strand
TAATCCATTCTTGTTCCCAGGCCTGGTCGACGATGGCACATTCAATCGTTTTGATTGTAACCGGTGCATCATCAATGTTCAGGGTGCAGGCCGCTTCACAGGGGGCCGGGCAGATGCGTCCGGTAAATTCTGGGAAATTGTTGGTTGAATGCAGGACTTCGATGGCTTCCTGTAATTCACCCTTGTAGACCAGATCATTCCAGTCCGGAATAATGTTGTTTACCGGGCAGCCCTGATGACAGAAAGGGATGCCGCAATCCATGCATCGCCCGCCCTGTTGTTGTAAAACATTTTCCTGCAACGGTATAACAAACTCGTCATATTTTACCAGTCTGTCTGCTACTGTTGCATAGGTTCTTTCCTGACGAGAGAACTCCATGAATCCTGTGGGTTTACCCATTATTTTTTCTCCAATACTCGTATTCTTAACTTAGGCCGTCTTGTTTTGCTGCAGCTCTGCACTGGACTCTTTTAACGCTCGACGGTATTCAACCGGCATGACTTTGACAAATTTAGGCAGAGTGTCCGACCAGTTATCAAGAATCTCACGTGCGCGGTTGCTGTTAGTATAATGCAGGTGGCGTTGTATCAGCTGATGTAATCTGATGGCATCAAAACGTGTCATATCATGGCTTACATCTACACGGCCATGTATTTCCAGATCGCCACCCTGATGATCAAGGGATTCCAGAGCGTCATCTTCTTCGGTAATACCTTCAAGCTCAACCTGTGCGAGGTTGCAGTGAGATTCAAAATCTCCATCACTATCAAGCACATACGCAATGCCGCCACTCATGCCAGCAGCAAAGTTACGACCGGTAGTGCCCAGTACTACGACAATACCGCCAGTCATGTATTCACAGCCATGATCACCAACACCTTCTACGACAGTCGTCGCGCCGGAGTTACGAACGGCAAAGCGCTCGCCAGCGACACCATTAAAGTAGCACTCGCCTTTTATTGCGCCGTAGAGGACAGTATTGCCGACTATTATGTTTTCCTCTGCGACTAAAGGTGATTCTGGTGGCGGAGAAATGACTATACGACCGCCGCTGAGACCTTTGCCGACATAATCGTTGCCTTCACCAGCTAGATCAATAGTGATGCCGCTGGCAAGAAATGCACCGAGACTTTGGCCAGATGTGCCTTTCACCTTAATATGAATAGTGTCCTCAGGCAGACCAGTCATACCATATTTTTTTGCCAATTTACCGGAAAGCATTGTGCCAAAGCTACGGTTGTAGTTATGAATGTCGATTTCAATTTTCACACATTCACCATTGTTCAGGGCTGCTTCAGACTGTTTTATCAGCTGTTGATCGATGGCCTTATCAAGACCATGATCCTGGTTCATAGTATGGTAAATTTCTTCAGCAGGAGCGTCTGGTTTGTGCAGTAAGCGGGAGTAATCCAGTCCCTCGGCTTTCCAGTGGTCAATGGCCTTGCGCATATTCAGTCTGTCCATCTGACCAACCATTTCATCGAATTTACGATAGCCGAGCTGTGCCATGATTTGTCTGATTTCTTCAGCAATGAAGAAGAAATAATTGACCACATGTTCAGGTTTGCCGGTGAAGCGTTTTCGAAGTTCAGGGTCTTGCGTGGCAACGCCTACAGGACAGGTGTTGAGATGACATTTTCGCATCATCAAACAGCCTTCGACAATTAATGGTGCCGTGGCAAAGCCAAATTCATCAGCGCCTAGCAGGGCACCAATAACAACGTCGCGACCAGTCCGCATGCCGCCATCAACCTGAACGACGATGCGGCTGCGTAGTTTGTTTAGTACCAGTGTCTGGTGTGTTTCAGCCAGACCAATTTCCCAGGGGCTGCCAGCATGTTTAATTGAGGTCAGCGGGCTGGCACCGGTACCGCCGTCATATCCGGCGATGGTGACATGATCAGCATGGGCTTTGGATACACCGGCGGCAACAGTGCCGACACCGACTTCTGAGACCAGTTTGACGCTGATGCGGGCTTCCGGATTAACATTTTTCAGATCAAAAATCAGTTGAGCCAGGTCTTCAATCGAATAGATATCATGATGTGGCGGAGGTGAGATGAGTCCGACCCCAGGGGTTGAATGACGTACACGGGCGATCTGTGCATTGACTTTATGCCCTGGCAGCTGACCACCCTCACCGGGTTTTGCACCCTGTGCCATTTTAATCTGGATATCATCTGCATTGACCAGGTACTCTGCAGTAACGCCAAATCGGCCCGAGGCCACCTGTTTGATAGCAGAGCGCGCGGAGTCACCGTTCTCCATGGGTAAAAAGCGGCTGCTTTCTTCGCCGCCTTCACCGGTATTGGATTTTCCACCTATACGGTTCATGGCAATGGCAAGTGTAGTATGGGCTTCTTCGGATATTGAGCCGAACGACATCGCACCGGTAGCAAAGCGTTTAACGATTTCCTTTGCCGGTTCCACTTCCTCCAGTGGTACAGATTCACCAGAGGTGTCTATATCAAACAATCCTCGCAGTGTTTTTAATTCTTCGCTCTGTTCATTGATCAGGCTTGAGAATTCACTAAAAGTGGAGGCATCATTCGCGCGGGTTGCGTGCTGTAGTTTGGCAATTGTATCCGGGGTCCAGATATGCGACTCACCGCGCAGACGGAAGGCGTAATCACCACCAACATCCAGGTGCTTGCGATAGATTTCTTTGTCGCCATAGGCGCAGTTATGCCACGCAACAGCAGATTTGGCAATCGCTGCCAGGCCTGCACCTTCAATGGAGGTTGCCGTGCCCGTGAAATAGTTATCGATGAATTCTGACGACAGGCCTACGGCATCGAAAATTTGTGCACCGCAATAGGATTGGTATGTTGAAATACCCATTTTGGACATGACTTTTTTCAGACCTTTGCCCAGTGCCTTGACGTATCTTGTCCTGGCTTCTCTATATTCTAATCCATCAAGCTCATCTGGTGACATGGCACGTAATGTTTCAAAGGCCAGATACGGGTTGATTGCTTCAGCGCCGTAACCGGCGAGGGTAGCGAAATGATGAACTTCAATTGCAGCAGCTGTCTCAATAACCAGACCGGCGCTGGTACGCAGACCCGTGCGGGTCAGGTGATGGTGTACAGCTGACGTTGCCAGCAGTGCGGGGATGGCGATGTTATCAGCATCCATGTCGCGGTCAGAAAGTATGATGATGTTGTTACCATCATTGACTGAAACTTCAGCTTTATCGCATAAATTTTTAATTGCCTGAGCCATGCCATCTGCACCTTCTGTCGCGGCATAGCACATGTCCAGGGTTGCCGTGCGGAAGGCACCGCTGCTTGCATCTTCTATGTGGCGTATTGCTTCCAGGTCTCTATTACCGAGGATAGGCTGGCAGACTTCAAGGCGCATGTTGGAGCCGGCTTCATGAACGCCTAGCAGGTTAGGGCGCGGGCCGACCAGTGATACCAGAGACATCACCAGTTCTTCGCGAATCGGATCGATCGGTGGATTGGTCACCTGGGCAAAATTCTGTTTGAAGTAGTTCGAGAGGTGTTTGGCTCGATTTGACAATACGGCTGGAGGGGTGTCAGCACCCATGGAGCCACTAGCTTCCTGTCCGGTGATAGCCATAGGCGTTAACAGGAATTTTATATCTTCCTGAGTGTAGCCAAAGGCCTGCTGCCGGTCGAGCAGGGTCTCCGTGTCCGGGGACATCGGGCTGATAACCGTGTCCAGCTTTTCTACTTCCAGCTGGGTTTTATCCAGCCAGTCCTGATAAGGCTCTGCACTGCTTAATTCAGCCTTTAATTCATCGTCATCAATAATGCGGCCTTTTTCCAGATCAATCAGGAACATCTTGCCAGGCTGCAGGCGCCATTTTTTGACGATCTTCTCTTCAGGGATATCGAGCACGCCCATCTCTGATGCCATCAGTACCATATTATCTTCGGTAATCAGGTAACGAGCCGGACGTAGACCGTTTCTGTCCAGTGTTGCACCGATTTGACGACCGTCGGTGAAGGCAACGGCTGCTGGGCCGTCCCATGGTTCCATCAGCGCAGCATGGTATTCATAAAAGGCGCGTCGTTTTTCGTCCATCAGAGGATTGCCGGACCATGCTTCAGGTATTAGCATCATCATCGCGTGTGACATGGAATATCCGCCAAGAGAAAGCAGTTCCAGGGCATTGTCAAAACAGGCTGAATCAGACTGGTTTTCGGCAATCAGCGGCCATATCTTTTCCAGGTCATCGCCAAACACTTCCGATGCCATAGTATGACGGCGAGCAGCCATCCAGTTCACATTCCCGCGCACAGTATTAATTTCGCCATTATGGGCAATCATGCGGAAGGGCTGTGCTAGGTCCCAGGTTGGGAAGGTATTAGTAGAGAAGCGCTGGTGTACCAGTGCCAGCGCACTCTCCATGCGTTTATCTACCAGGTCATCATAGAAGGTGCCGACCTGCGTGGCCAGTAGCATGCCTTTGTAAAGTAATGTCCGTGATGACATCGAAGAAATATAAAATGAACTGCCATCCTGAAGTTTTGCTTGCAGAACTGAATTCTCAACTTGCTTGCGGATGATGAATAATTTTCGTTCAAATGCATCCTGGTCAGCGCAGTTGTCCCCTTTGCCTATGAATACCTGGCGGATGACAGGTTCGGTGGGCAGCACGCTGTGACCGAGCCCGCTGTTATCGACGGGAACATCTCTCCAGCCCAGTAGGTGCTGTCCTTCTTCCTTAACAAATGATTCGATAAAAGTCGTACAGGCCGATGCAGAGCTATCAGACTGAGGCAAAAAAACCATTCCCACGCCATAGTCACCAGCAGCAGGCAGTGTTATGCCCGCATCCGTGCATACTGCACGCAGGAAGGAATCGGGTGTTTGCATGAGTATGCCAGCACCATCGCCTGCAAGTTTATCAGCACCGACAGCACCACGATGCGTCAGGTTGCGGAGAATCTCCAGCCC
>DAOVWW010000141.1 GCA_030636465.1 Gammaproteobacteria bacterium | reverse complement strand
TTACTGAACTTAATTAAACTGGCAAAGCTATACTCCCTGCAAAGCAGTAGTTTATTCAACCCGACTATCGGCAAGTTAATTCAGGCCTGGGGCTTTCAGGGCAACGAACTTCCGCAGTCACCCCCTGACCAGAATGAGATTGACAAACTTCTGGCAGAGTTACCTTTGGCAAATGACATCGAGATCAAAGGCGACAGAATGCGTGGCCATAATCCTCAGTTAAAACTGGACCTGGGAGCTATCGCAAAAGGTTATGCCATATCAAAGGCTATACAAAAACTTCGTGACGCTAACATAAAAAATGCCCTGATTAATGCTGGCGGTGATCTCTGCGGTATTGGTAATCAGGGCAAACGCCCCTGGAGGATAGGCATACGCAATCCCTCCGCTGCAGGCATCCTGGCAAGCATAGATCTGAATGATAATGAATGTGTTTTTACTTCTGGTGATTATGAGCGTTATTTTATTTATGACGGCAAACGCTACCACCATATCATAGACCCGCGTAACGCTTATCCAGCAGACAAATCCACATCAGTTACGGTTTTGCATCACGATGGCGCTCTTGCCGACGCGGCAAGCACCGCTCTATTTATAGCCGGCCCGGAAGGATGGCAGGAAATTGCAAAGAGCATGGGCATACGCGATGTAATGATGATCGATAAGCAGGGACGCATAATCATGACCCCGTCAATGCAAAAAAGAATTAAGCTGGAAGACGATTTTATAGACAGCGAAATAATTATTAGCAAGCCTTTGACTTGAACTTGGAACTTCAACACCATGATAAATATGAAAATTGGTGACTGGCTCATATTAGTTTTCAGCCTGATGCTCATCCCCCTTTCCTGGTCCATGACAAAACATCAGCCTGGAACCAGCAGTGCAATAGAAATAAATGTTAGTGACCAGCAAGCTCTTACGTATTCAATAAATAAAGACCAGAAGATTAATGTGGCAGGTAAACTCGGTAACAGCATAATCGAAATTTATGATGGCAAAGTGCGCTTCAGCCATTCACCCTGCAACGGTAAAATATGTATTTTAAGTGGCTGGCATCAACGCAGTGGTGATCACATCGTTTGTCTGCCAAACAAGATCAGCGTTTCATTGTTATCACAGGAAGATCGTTTTGACGGAATCAATTTCTAGAGAGCCTCTGAGAGAAACTCTGAGTGTTTATCTATATTAGCGATGAACAAACCATTAGAAATTACTGATGAGGACAGGAAGATCGCCGCCTTTGCAGCACTGGCGATTACTATCCATGTGCTGGAATCCGCCTTTCCCAGTCCCGTCCCCGGAGTCAAACCCGGTCTGGCCAATATCATTACCCTGCTGGTGTTATTTCGCTACGGCTGGCGATTCGCCGTCTGGGTAAGCCTGTTGCGGGTAATTGCCGGCAGCCTGTTGCTGGGAACCTTTATGTCACCGACTTTCATCTTGAGCCTAAGCGGAGCCCTGGCCAGTCTGTTGGTGATGGTCTTACTGTGGGTTGCCATGCGCCGCTGGGTAAGCCTGGTTGGCGTCAGCGTACTGTCCAGTATCTCACACGTTATGGCGCAGCTTGTTGTTGCCTGGTGGTTATTCATACCACACCCTGGAATACTGGTATTAACACCTGTACTGATAACCGCAGGCATTCTTTTTGGCGTATTTAACGCTATAATTGCCGCTGCAATAGAAAAAAGACTGACTAACTCTTAAGGGCACCTCTATTTATTATGAATATTCATCTCACATCCAAAATCATCCATCTCTACGTTAAGAATCTTCGCAATAGCTAGCTATTACGTGCGATCCTTGCCTTGATATGAGTAATTTTGAATGCAATCTGATCTATCCATAATAAATAGAGGTTCCCTTAAAAATTAATTCTAAGCAACCTGACGATGAGCTACGCCGACATTTTTAGTGAACCAGACAGCAGTAGTGATCTTGGCATCACCCTGCTGGGTGCCGCGCTGTTGCATATCGTCCTGATACTGGGTCTGACTTTTTCTCTTCCCAAACAGCCCGTCCATGACGATGCACCACAACTTGAAATCACCCTGGTGCAGACACATACAGAGAAAGAACCGGATGATGCCTCGTTTCTGGCCAATGCCAGCCAGGAGGGGGGCGGAGATACTGAAAAGGATTTACGGGCAAAAACCCCCGTACCTGGAACGGGTAAAAAAAATCAGCAACAACCTATGTTCCGGGCACCGAGTACTGCTAGCGAAAAACTTATCACCCAGACCGACAAGATTCTGGTAGCAAAAACCAGCAAACAATCTCCTGTGTCACAGCCACTGGAAAATAAAAAAGAGAAGACCGTGCAGCAGAAAGCATTAATAGGCTTGCCGGAAACGCTGAATTTTACCCAGGAACGCGAGCGTCTGCTCGCTGAGTTATCCTTACAACAGGAGAATTATCAGAAACGGCCGAGAAGAAAATTTCTTACGGCCAATACGCGTGAATATAAATACGCCACCTATATGGATGCCTGGCGCGCCAAGGTCGAACGCATAGGCAACCTGAACTACCCGGAAGAAGCCAAACGTAGAAACCTGACAGGAAGCCTGGTGTTGGACGTTGCCATCCGCCCGGACGGCAAACTCGACCATATCAATGTGCGCCGCAGCTCACACCATAAAGCACTCGATGACGCTGCTATCCGCATTGTGCGCCTGGCCGCACCCTACGCCCCTTTCCCAAAGAATTTTCGTGATGAGGTAGATATTATTCACATCACCCGCACCTGGAAATTTCAACACGGAGATCGCCTGACCAGCCAGTGAAATCACTCAGCAATCATTTTCTTATCGCCATGCCAACACTGGATGACGAAAATTTTGGCCACAGCGTAACGCTGATATGCCACCATGATGAGGAAGGCGCCATGGGTGTGGTCATTAATCAGCCGCTGGAACTAAGTGTGGCTGAGTTATTCAGCGATGCTGGTTTAGCAACAAATAAGTTGCTGCATCCCGAACATCCTGTCTGGTTTGGGGGCCCCGTCAGACAGGAAAATCTCTTTATCCTGCATGACAGTCACCAGAAATGGCAGCAAACCATTCAGGTAAGCAAGGATCTGTATCTGGCAACATCATTTGATTTCCTGGAAGCCCTGGCCGATGGCATGGAAATGGAAAATTATTTACTCGCTCTCGGTTGTGCCGGTTGGGCACCTGGCCAGCTGGAATATGAAATGGCTGAAAACTCCTGGGTCTATGCCGCCGCACAAAATGACATAATATTTAATACATCCAGCGAGCTTCGCTGGCAGGCCGCCGCTAGCCTGGCCGGTATCGACCTGAGTAAAATGTCATATTATTCCGGACAGGCATGAAGCCAGCGACCTATCTCGGCTTTGACTATGGCACCAAACGGATCGGCGTCGCTGTCGGCAACACCGTATCAAACAGCGCAACAGCACTCGATACTGTCATGGTTAAAAATGAACAGCCGGACTGGCCGCATATTACCCGCCTGATTGAAGAATGGCAGCCTGAGGCATTGATAGTTGGCTGGCCTATCCAGATGGATAATAGCGACAATCCGGTCACGCCAAAGGCGAAACGCTTCGGCAATCGTCTGCATGGACGCTATCAGCTAAACGTTCATCATGTGGATGAAAGACTAAGCTCACACATGGCACTATCTGAAATACGCGAAGCAGGCTATAATAGCCGGCGTTCGAAGGGTCTTGTCGACAGCTACGCAGCACGCGAGATCCTGCAAACCTTCTTGAATGGACTAGCCGGGAATGACAAAGAAGATTGATGTAGAAGTCTCTACTCTGCTCGACAAACTGGTCTCTGATCTAACTCCACTGCTCTCTAGCAATCCTGTCATCATTGGTATTCATACCGGCGGCTCATGGCTGGCTGAAATTATTCATAAAAGACTGGCATTGTCAGAACCCTGCGGCAGCCTTGATATCAGCTTTTATCGTGATGATTTTAGTCGCATAGGCCTTAACCCGAAGGTTAAAGCCTCACAATTGCCTGAGGATATTAGCAACCGTCATATTCTGCTGATTGACGATGTGCTGCAAACCGGCCGTACCATACGCGCGGCCATGAATGAAATCTTTGATTACGGCAGACCTGCTTCGATTAAGCTTTGTGTGCTACTGGAACGCAATGGCCGTGAGCTCCCCATCCAGGCCGATTACTGTGGTTTAAAGATAGACCTGAGCCACGATCAGCAGGTGAAACTGACTGGCCCTGAAAATATGTCTCTAATTATCGGGGACAATAAATCATGAGCCAAAACTTACAATATACAAAAAACGGCAAACTGCGCCACTTCCTTTCTATCGAAGACCTGCGTAAAGAGACCCTGGAACAAATCCTGACCACTGCCGATAAGTTCACCCAGTTTGGTAAGCGTGAAATAAAGAAGCTGCCGCTATTACGTGGCTTTACCGTCGTCAATCTATTTTTTGAAAACAGCAGCCGCACCCGGACTACCTTCGAAATCGCCGCCAAGCGCCTGTCCGCTGATGTCATCAACCTGAACCCGACGACCTCTGCAACCAGCAAGGGCGAAACGCTACTCGATACCGTCAATATACTGGAGGCCATGCATACCGATCTATTCGTCATTCGTCATGCCAAAAGTGGCGTGGCCGAACTGATAGCCCAGCATGTTCCCGACCATGTGCATATCATCAATGCCGGTGATGGCCAGCACGCCCACCCGACGCAGGCAATGCTGGACATGTTCACCATCCGCCAGTACAAAGGGCCGTTCCACGAACTGCGGGTTGCTATTGTCGGCGACATCCTGCATTCACGCGTTGCCCGTTCACAAATTCATGCGCTCAATAGCCTTGGCGTCCATGAGATCAGAGTTATTGCGCCCAACAGCCTGCTACCTGCTCAGATTGAGCGCCTGGGCGTGCACGTTTATAGTAATCTACATGAGGGTCTTGATGGCGTCGATGTAGTAATGATGCTAAGACTGCAGAAGGAACGCATGTCCAACGCCTATATCCCCAGCGAACAGGAATATTTCAATCTATACGGGCTGACTAGCGAAAGTCTGGC
>DAOVWW010000062.1 GCA_030636465.1 Gammaproteobacteria bacterium | reverse complement strand
TAAATTATTGCCAGCCCTATTGCTGTGTGCATAGAGTGAAACTTGAAACTGTCTTTAAATCGCCTGTCATGCTAAAACAGAACCATGACAAAAAGAATAAATAGCCCCTCTGTTACGAAGTTACCCGGCACCTCTACACG
The DNA here is from genome assembly GCA_030636465.1 of Gammaproteobacteria bacterium. GTDB lineage: Bacteria > Pseudomonadota > Gammaproteobacteria > BMS3Bbin11 > BMS3Bbin11 > BMS3Bbin11. The sequence continues at coordinate 7,581 of DAOVWW010000062.1, read as the reverse complement.
CAAACTCTCCAGGCAGTCATGGAAAGTGTTTCAGATCATGGCAGAGTTTGTCGAAGGCTATGAAAAACTGGCCGGGATACACCCTTCAGTCAGTATTTTCGGGTCCGCCCGCTTTGCCCCCGATCACCCTTCCAGTAAATTAACTGAAGAAATTGCACTGAAGTTATCCAATGCAGGCTTCTCCATAGTGAGCGGCGGCGGCCCGGGTATTATGGAAGCAGCAAATAAAGGTGGCTTTGCAGGCAAGTCCCCTAGCATTGGCTTAAATATTGAATTACCACATGAGCAAAACCCCAACCCGTACCAGGATGTGGCACTGACTTTTCGCCATTTCTTCTCCCGCAAAGTCATGTTCGTTAAATTTGCTACCGCCTATGTGGTTATGCCCGGTGGTTTTGGCACTCTTGATGAACTCGCCGAGATGCTGACACTGGTACAAACCGGTAAATCACGTCGCATCCCGATTATCCTGGTTGACTCTACATTCTGGTCAGGGCTGATAGACTGGTTTAAAAACACCCTGGTAGCTGAAGGAACCATCTCAGCTGCTGATCTTGACCTGATACAAATAATTGATGATCCTGATGAAATTATCGAATCAATTTTCTGCTATTACGAACACCGTCGTTTTGAACCAACCGAAGAAGAAGTAGAGTTACAGTTAAATCTATAGAGGAAAGGTGAAAGGCAAAAGTGAAAGGCAAGTGGGCATTTGTTGTAGATTAACCTTTCGTCTGATTTTCTGCCTTGCGTTGTAAGGTTGATGGTAGTGTAATATCAACAAAACTTCCTGCAGGAAAATTACAAATGAAAAAAATCCTGATTACATCATTACTGCTATTTCCTCTCGTTGCTTTCGGAGCAGAGCAACCAGCTACTGACGCACCACCGGTAAATAGATCACAGGCCGATGAGCCGGATGGTTTTGACCCGGGCGGCGCCGAAGTCAATATTATTACCGAAGGCGATAAAACTATTGAGGAATACAGCCTTAATGGTCGCATCTATATGGTCAAAATCCATCAGAAAGGCTTTCCGCCATACTACCTGATTGACAGAGATGGTGATGGACGCATGGATGAACAGGTCAGTGAGCTTATGGGTCCGGCCGCTGCACCGCCTACCTGGACACTGTTCCGCTGGTAATTGTAACGGCCCCCTTTGCTTCGTATTTTCGAATCAAAGGAATATGTAGTTGGATAACTAATACGTAAAGGGAGTAGGCCTAATGCAGGTGAAAAGTGTAAATGCGGGACAAGGTGCGAGCTGGTTCAGCTGTGCCTGGAATTTATTTAAGCAGGATTTCGGCACCTGGTTTATTATGTTCCTGATTTTCATCGGCATCGCCATAGTGCTCAGCGTCATCCCTTTCATCGGCTCGCTCGCGTTGTCTATCATCACACCTGCACTCATGGCTGGATTTATGTACGCGGCCTCGCAGCTGGATCAGGGCAACAATGTTGAAATTGGCAATCTGTTTCAGGGCTTCAAGGACAAACAGCGTATGAATAAACTGCTGGCCCTTGGCGGGCTCACACTGCTGGCATCAATTCTATTGATGTTCATCATGTTCGCCATGCTGGGTGGCAGTGCCATGATGAGTGTAGGTGGTGAAGGTGCCGTCGATCCGCAGGCTATGATGTCTGCCGGTATGGGTATTTCCATGTTACTCATACTTCTCGTTGCAATGTTTGTCGCCATGGGCTTTTTTTATGCCACACCTTTAGTCATGCTCGATAATATGGCACCGGTGGAATCCATCAAAACAAGTTTTTCTGCCTGCCTGAAAAACATATTGCCTCTGCTGGTCTTTGGTATTATCTATTTCCTGCTTGCCATCGTTGCGGCTATTCCGATACTCCTGGGTTTCCTTATATTGATTCCGGTATCCATACTCGCCATGTATTGCAGTTATAAATCTATCTTCCATTAAACTTCTTTTAGATTAATCCGTCATAGCGAGAAAAATCGCGCAACGATCTCTTTTCGATCTCACACAAATAACACATTCCAGGCTTCATGGCTTGCGGACATGTCCGTAGGGTACAATGACATACCTTTATAAATGCTGAATAAAATGCTTAAAATAGATCTATATCTTCTGGTCTTTCTTTCCCTCGCGTTTATCTCTAACTCAGCCTATGCCCGTGACCCCGAGATACGGTTATACAAAATTACGCGTGACGGACACTCAGTAAAATACATGCTATTTGGCAAGGCCAACAATCCCGGCTGTCAAAACACTCCTTATACCTACCATGTATATAAAGTCGCCGTACTGGCATTCAAAAACTGCAGCGTATTTTCTGAAAAAAATTGCCAGCCTGATTCAATACTCACTGCTTACTGGAAAAACAAGGATAAACCTGCAACAAATATGAAGCAGGGTACACGCTGGTTCCTGGCCCGTGATGAATCGGAAGTTGATGTCTCTTCGTGGTCTTGTGAGTTAAAAGAAGCCAGGTAATTAAAGGGTTATTAATCAATTTCTGAAGCCTGACTCGTTCATTTATCCCTATGCAAAAAATAGTTCACCATATTGATCGGCTCAATGATGTCATAGGCCGAAGCATCCGATGGCTGACGCTGGCCATGGTGCTGATTACATTCACGGTCGTCGTACTGCGTTATGTCTTCAGCATCGGCTGGATAGCGATGCAGGAATCTGTCATTTATCTTCATGCTATCGTTTTCATGCTGGGCGCCGCCTATACATTGAAAAGAAATGCACATGTGCGCGTCGACATCTTCTATGAAAAAATGACTCCACGCGGCAAAGCCTGGGTCGACCTACTCGGTGTTACCTTTCTTCTTATCCCCTTTTGTCTATTTATTCTCATAATTTCCTGGAACTACGTCAGCCTGTCCTGGTCTCTGCTGGAGAGCTCGCGCGAAGCGGGCGGAATACCGGCCATATTCCTGCTCAAGTCCACCATCCTGTTAATGCCTGTTCTGTTGCTATTGCAGGGTTTTGCTCAGGCCTTTCGCTGCATACTCACATTACGCGGAAAGCCCATGAATACCAATGAGCCGGCAGATTAATGGCTGAACTTATGCCTTTATTGATGTTCCTGGCTGCAGGGCTGATCCTCATGACCGGTTACCCGGTTGCCTTCGCTCTGGCAGGCACGGCCTTAATATTTGCCCTGCTAGGGTCAATTACCGGAGGCTTCGACTCAGCATTTCTGGCAGCCATGCCAAGCCGGTTGTTCGGTATCATGACCAATGAAACACTGATAGCGGTGCCCTTGTTTGTATTCATGGGCGCCATGCTGGAACGATCATTAATTGCGGAACAGCTGCTCGATGCCATGTCAGCGCTATTTGGGAAATTACGTGGTGGCCTGGGTATTTCTGTCGTACTGGTAGGTATGCTTATGGCAGCAAGCACTGGCATCGTCGGTGCCACGGTGGTGACTATGGGCATGATGGCTTTGCCTACCATGATGAAGAGAAACTATGATCCCGCCATCGCCTGCGGCACCATCTGCGCATCGGGTACCCTGGGTCAAATCATTCCTCCATCGATAGTTCTGGTCTTACTCGGTGATGTACTCTCTTCGGCCTTTCAGCAGGCACAGCTTGATATGGGCATCTTCTCTCCAGAAACGGTCTCGGTCGGTGATCTGTTTGCTGGTGCCTTAATCCCCGGTCTGATTCTGGTTCTTATGTACATCCTTTACCTGATTGCTGTCGCCTGGTTAAAACCTGCAAGCATGCCAGCTCCGGAAGATCATGAAATTAAGGACAGATCCTGGTCTACCCTGCTCTCCTCCCTGGTACCACCATTACTGCTAATTATTTCTGTTCTTGGCTCGATACTCGGTGGTCTGGCCACGCCCACAGAAGCCGCTTCAGTCGGCGCTGTAGGAGCAACATTGCTGGCTCTGGCTAAAAATAGCTGCAATAAAAAGGTCTTATCAGAGGTGGCCCAGTCAACGCTGGAAGTTACCAGCATGGTGTTCATGATCCTCATTGGCGCCAGCCTGTTTTCACTTGTTTTTCGCGGTTATGGCGGCGATGACCTGATTGCAGAACTTTTGGGTAATCTCCCTGGTGGCGTCGTAGGGGCAATGATTGCGGTAATGCTGGTGATGTTCCTGCTCGGTTTTATACTTGATTTCATCGAAATCACTTTTGTCGTAGTACCCATCGTGGGGCCAATTTTGCTGGCCATGGGCATCGACCCGGTATGGCTGGGCATCATGATTGCCATAAACCTGCAAACCTCATTCCTGACACCGCCATTCGGCTTTGCGCTATTCTACCTGCGCGGTGTGGCACCAATATCTATCACTACAGGGCAGATCTATCGCGGGGTGATACCCTTTATAGTTATCCAGCTGTTCATGCTGTTACTGCTATCTTACTGGCCACAGTTGGCCACCTGGCTACCATCTAAAATTTATGGGTAAAAGGTGTGGGAGGATATTGTTACATTCGAGCGTTATACGGAATGGTAAAAGTACAGTTATAGGGCAGCTCTATAGATTTAAAACCTGTAATCTGTGTCTGGATGTAAAATAAAAGGTGCCCGAAACCAGATTCTGACCTGGAAACAACACAGGTTCAGAGGAGGTGGATGCTATGAGGTTCTGGTTCCGGGCAAAGACGGGCATCAAAAAACAGATTATTCATAGCCATATAGAATGTTATTAGTATATTACCATATGCTTATGGTTAAGCATACAGCTTCATAGAGAAATTCTGCAATGGGCAAAGTATTTTGAATGCTGGCTTCGATGGGGTCAGAGCCGTGAAAGGCCGGGTCTGACCCCGGTACGAAATGGCGGCTCTCACACAACTCCCTTGAACCTTGCCCTTTTAGCCTGCCTTTCTCCCACCTGTAACCCTGTCGTTACCACCATAATCCTGCTGCTTAAATATATCTTTATATCCCGCCTTAAGCATCATTTCGGCAACGTTAGATGCTTGATCATAGCCATGTTCCAGTAATAACCACCCGCCTGACACTAGATGTGGCACACTGCCAGTGATGATTAGCCGTATGTCATCAAGTCCGTCTTCGCCGGAGGCCAGAGCCAATTCTGGTTCTGCAGGTAAATCTCCCTGCTGCAGATGAGGGTCATCTGCACAGATATAGGGCGGATTGCTGATAATCATATCGAAAACGCCTTCTCCCAGGGCCTTTGTCCATGAGCCCGCCCTAAACAGTACATTATCAGCGATTAACAATCTGGCATTTTCTTTGGCGACCTGTAGAGCTGCATCGGAAATATCTGTCGCCGTAATTTCACAGCGGGGTCGCTCTCTGGCAATAGCAATGGCAATGGCGCCACTGCCGGTACCGAGGTCAGCAATCTGCCATTCTGCATCAGCTGGAATACGGATTAGTGCCTGCTCAACCAGGCACTCGGTGTCAGGTCGAGGGATTAATACATCGGCAGTAACTTTCAGATCCATATCCCAAAACCCCCGGCTACCGGTTATATGTGCTAACGGCTCACCGGACAGGCGACGCTGTAATGCTGTGCTGAATTGCTGTGCCTGTTCAGTTGTTAGTTTTTTTTCAGGATGGCTGAATTGCTGGCTGCGGCTGATGCCACAAATTGCCTGCATCAGAACTTCGCTTTCTAATTTTGATTCCGAACCAGGTAAACTAGATTGCGCTTGTTTTAGTAATTCTGCAATGGTGGACATATTAAAATTAAAACTCCTGCAACGCCCATAGTTAGTTTATACACACCGTCAGGACCCGCCCATTTCTGCCAGTAAATCTGCCTGATGTTCGGTCACTAGTGGTTCGATAACCATATCCAACGAGCCTGCCAGCATCTCATCCAGTTTATACAGAGTGAGGTTGATACGGTGATCGGTCACTCTGCCCTGCGGGTAATTGTAGGTGCGTATTCTTTCTGATCGATCGCCACTACCAACCAGTGACTTACGGGTCTCGGCCTGCTCGGCCTGCTGGGCGCTCTGAATCTGGTCCAGCAGTCGGGACTGCAGCACGCTCATGGCACGGGCCTTGTTTTTATGTTGTGAGCGTTCATCCTGGCATTCAACCACCAGCCCGGTAGGCAGATGGGTGATGCGCACAGCCGAATCCGTTTTGTTCACATGCTGCCCGCCAGAACCGGATGCGCGATAGGTATCGATGCGCAGGTCGCTGGGGTTTATGTCTATTTCATCGACTTCATCAGCCTCCGGCATTACTGCGACAGTACAGGCTGAGGTGTGTATGCGACCCTGGGTTTCGGTTTGCGGCACACGCTGTACACGGTGCGCACCGGACTCAAATTTGAGTCGGGAATAGACGCGCTTGCCGCTGATTCGCGTGATAATTTCCCGGTATCCTCCATGTTCGCCATCACTGTGGCTTAACACCTCTAGCTTCCAACGTTTTTTCTCTGCATAGATGCTGTACATACGGAATAAATCACCGGCAAACAACGCGGCCTCATCACCACCGGTACCAGCCCGGATTTCAAGAAAGACGTTGCGTTCGTCATTCGGGTCTTTTGGGACCAGCAGGACGCGCAGGGCCTCCTGATGATCCTCTATAGACTGTTCCAGACCACTGATCTCTTCCGCAGCCATTTCCCGCATCTCGTCGTCTTCATCATCGAGCATCAGGCGAGCAGCTTCGATCTCATCATTGCTTTGCGTCCATAACTGGTAACGTTCGACCACGGGTGAAATTTCAGACATCTCCTGCGACAGCTGACGGAACTGGTTCTGGTCCGCAGCGACACCAGGGTCAGATAACAGGGCATGGATTTCCTGCAGGCGTTCGCTAAGATGATCAAGTTTTTCGAGGAATGATGGTTTCATGGAATATAAGTTTCAAGTATTAAGTTTCAAGAGATTTAAAGTTTTAGTTTTTTTGCCTTGAAACTTGAAACTTAACACTTGAAACTCGAATTAGACTTTCAAATCAAATAGCCGTCTGGCCGCTTCAATTACAGCTTTGTCCGCTTCCAGCCCTGCCTGTTTTAATGCCGAGGTGGGGTTATGGGTAATTTTATTGGTTAAAGAGCGTGCCAGGGCCTCGATGACGATCTCAGGATTCTCGCCACTGGCAAGCAGGCGATGGGCCTTGTCGAGCTCTTTCTGACGCAGTTCATCGGCGCTCTCTCTTAGTGCACGAATCATCGGTACCGCATCCAGCGATTTCAGCCAGCTGACAAATTGTCCAACCTGCAGATCAATAATTTTTTCAGCTTCACCCGCCGCTTCACGGCGTGACTGGATATTGTCTTCTACTACACTCTGCAGATCATCGACGGTGTAGAGGAATACATCATTCAGTTCGCCGACCTCAGCTTCAATATCCCTGGGGACAGCGAGATCAACCATGAATATTGGGCGATGCCGACGTTTCTTCAGCGCCTGTTCAACAGCGCCTTTGCCGAGTATTGGCAACTGGCTGGCGGTGGAGGCAATAACAATATCAGCCTCATACAAACGTGTCGGCAGTTCTGCCAGGGTAATAGCCTCACCACCAATCATCTCTGCCAATATCTGCGCTCGCTCAATGGTGCGATTAGAAACGATAATGTGGCCAGGCTGTTGCTGAGACAGGTGCTGCGCAGTAAGTTCTATGGTTTCACCGGCGCC
>DAOVWW010000059.1 GCA_030636465.1 Gammaproteobacteria bacterium | reverse complement strand
TTACCCTGCACGATGCAACGTATTCTACCTGCCGAAAAGACAAAGAAATTGCTGTCCTTAATGCGAGCAAAATTGAACTGGATAAAGCGGCAGGGGTAGGTAAAGCCAGAAATATGAAGCTGCGCCTGTGGGATGTACCGGTGTTCTGGTTCCCTTATGTAAGCTTTCCTCTGAATGATGATCGTAAAACCGGCTTTCTTATGCCTTCTTTTGGGGCCACGGATCGAGCAGGGACAGTAATTAAAATTCCTTATTACATCAATATTGCGCCAAACATGGATGCCACTTTGAGTGGCAACTATTACAGCAAACGCGGTGCGCAGTTACAGGGTGAATACCGGTACAAAACAAAGGGCGGTAAAGGTAACTTTAATGGCGCCTATCTGGCTGACGATAAAGAGACCGGAGAAAATCGTTACGGTTACAAGTTCAACTTACGTCAAAAATTAGCTCGCCAATGGACGGCCTCGGTGAACTACGCAGAAGTTTCTGATGAAGATTACTTCGAAGACTTTTCCGGTAATTTATTACTGACCTCGGCCACCTATCTGAGACAGGAAGGCAGAGTAGATTACTCCGGGCGTTATTTACGTGCCAATGCTCTGTATTCCCAGTTCCAGACCATTGATGAGACCATACCTGAAGCCAGCAGGCCTTATAAACGTGAACCGGCTATTACATTCTCGTCAAATATTCCGAAACTGGATAAATTTAAGTTTGACGTAAAAGGCAGTTATACAGATTTTCAGAGGACTGACCGTGTTAGCGGGCCCCGTTCAGATCTTGATGCCAGTGTCGCCTATGATTTCAGGAAGGTTTTTGGTTTTTTCAAACCAAAAGCCAGCTTTAGATATACGTCCTATGATTTGAGCAATACGGCCACTGGTGAAGTGAGTGACCCGGACCGTAGCCTGGGTATCTTTTCTCTCGATAGCGGGCTTTATTTTGATAAGGAATCATTTATCAAAGGTAAGGACTTTACAACGACTTTAGAGCCCCGGCTGTTCTACCTCTATGTACCATTCGAAGACCAGACAGATATACCTCTGTTTGATACCGGCCAGAACACATTCAGCATGGGCACTATGTTCAGGGAAAATCGTTTTACCGGTCCTGACCGGATTGGCGATGCGAATCAACTGACTGTAGCGCTGACGTCACGATTAATTGATGCTGAAGATGGTGATGAGTTGTTACGAGGAACACTAGGCCAGATTTATTATTTTGATGACCGCCAGGTAAGCTTGTCGACAGACCCAACTACACCTGAAACGTTTAACCGTTCTGACTTTGTAGGCGAGCTATATACCAAGCTCAGCAAAAAGTTCTACATGTATAACTTTTTTCAATACGATTCAGCAGAGAGTGAAGTCGGGGTATTCAACACTGACCTGAGATACACAAAAGATTCACGCAGACGTGTAAGCCTGGGCTATTACTACCGGAATACAGATTCGCAACAGGTTAATGCTGATGTGATCTGGCCGCTTGCACCACGTTGGCAGGCTGCTGCAAATGCCCGATATGATGTTGAGCAGGGTGACTTTCTGCGTGGCGGATTTGATATCGGATACAGTGCCTGCTGTTGGGGTATGAAATTAGGCGTGCAACGTCGAATTGATAATGATAGTGAGTTTGTGAATTCATTCCTGGTAACCCTTGAATTGAATGGATTGACAAAAATAAGCACTGGCTTTTGATCTCAGGCAGGAAGCGGGCCAGATCCGGGCAAGTTTTAATGATTAGTCAGGGCACTATCTCTATGTTAAAAATCACCAACAGCCTGTTTGCTGGAACCCTTATGTTGTTTGTATCCTGCTTTTTAGTAGCAGGAAATGCTCAGGCGATGATGCTGGACAGAGTTCTGGTCGTCGTGAACGACGACATCATCACCTATGGCGAGTATGATTTGGCTCTTAAGAATATGAGAGCAAAAGCTAATGCATCCGGTGAATCCACTCCGCCTGATGCAATACTTAAAGAAAAAGTACTTGAGCAACTGGTATTTGAGAAGTTGCTGCAGTTGCATGCAGCTGAAACAGGTCTCCGTGTTACAGATGACATGATCAATGCAGCCATGGTGAATCTGGCAAAGCAGAACAATTTGACCGTGCCGCAGGTACTGGCCCAGCTTAAGCAAGATGGCATGAGTGAGGCTGTCTTTAGAAAAAACCTCAGCGAGCAGATGCTGATACAGCGGGTAATAGACAGAGATATCAAAGGCTCAATTTCTGTGCTGGATAGTGAAGTGGATGGGATCATAAGAAATATATCTCAAAATCAGCCCGGGCGTGTCTATGACATATCAAATATTCAGCTGCCAGTGAATGAGGATCCATCCCCTACACAGCTGGAGCAGGCTACTCAGAGTGCAAATAAACTGCGCCAAGATATACTAAGCGGTCAAATTGGTTTTGCTACCGCCGCTCGCCGTTATTCACAAGCTGGCAATGCTGAGGATGGGGGCGCGTTAGGCTGGAAATCAGATGAACAGTTGCCAGTTCTCTTTGCGGATGCATTAAAAAACATGAAGGAAGGGGATATCAGTGAGCCCCTGGTTAGTCCTGGTGGGATTCATTTATTAAAATTAAATGAAATTAAAGGTACTAAACAACAGTTAGTTGAACAGGTGAAAGCACGGCATATACTGCTTAAAGCGACCAGTAAAATCGATCTCGAGCATGCTACAGCTGAAATGCAAAAAATTAGAGAGAAAATAATTGCAGGGGAAAGCTTTGCCGTTTTAGCAACAGAATTGTCTCAAGATACCGGTAGTGCCATCAAAGGTGGCGAACTGGGCTGGATGGGCAGGGGCGACACTGTAGCGCCTTTTGAGAAGTCTATGTATGCTCTAAAGCCAAATGAAATATCACAGCCCGTTGTGAGCCAGTTCGGGGTACATCTGATTCAGCTGTTGGATAGAAGGGACGTAGATGTCAGCGAACAGAAGCGCCGCGATTCAATCAGGCAGCAAATAGGCAAGCGCAAAGCGGCAGAAAAGTACGACCAGTTCCTCAAGCAGCTAAAACACAAGGCATATATAAATTATCGTATCCCTGTGAATGAGCTTTAAAAGATTAGTTTTACGTTTTATGATTTACGTAACCCGTAACCCGTAACCCGTAACCCGTAACCCGTAACCCGTAACCCGTAACCCGTAACCCGTAACCCGTAACCCGTAACCCGTAACCCGTATAAGCAATTCGCTTAGGCAGACACAGGCCAAAGGGATATCCTTTCCCCTTTAACCTTTCCCCTGATTTAAAGGTCGTAGCCCCGCTCTTCATGCATGTGAATATCCAGTCCCTGGATTTCCTGCTCTTCTGTTACACGCAAGCCACTGGTCATCAGACTGACTAGCTTAAGAATGATATAGCTGACTATTGCTGTATAAGTGATAACCGCTATTACACCAATGAACTGAACTTTCATCTGGCCGGCCATGCTTTCTATACCTTCGGCAAATCCGAAACCGCTGAAAATACCCAGACTGGTAGCTGAAAATACACCGGCAAGCAGGGTGCCGAGGATGCCGCCGACGCCATGCACGGGGAAGACATCCAGTGAGTCATCTATTTTCATAACTGTTTTAAGCCATGTCGTTGCACTGAAGCAAACTGCACCGGCAATCATGCCTATTATCAGAGCTCCTGCAGGACCGACAAAGCCTGAAGCACCGGTAATTGTACCCAGACCTGCAACCATGCCTGTGACTGTGCCCAGGGCGCTAGGCTTGCCATAGCGTATCCATTCAATAAACATCCAGGACAGGGCGCCAGCAGCGGCTGCTATGTGTGTGACCAGCATGGCCATGCCTGCGTCACCATTTGCTGCCAGGGCGCTGCCGCCATTGAAGCCAAACCAGCCTACCCATAGCATGCCTGCACCAGCGATGGTCATGGTCATATTGTGAGGCATCATCGCCGCTGTGCCGAAGCCACGTCTAGGGCCCAGGACCATCGCCGCAACAAGCGCTGCAACACCGGCAGTTATATGCACCACGGTGCCGCCGGCAAAGTCATATAAACCCATGCTGCCTAGCCAGCCCCCGCCCCAGACCCAGTGAGTAACCGGCACGTAGACAGCGATTAGCCAGATGGCGCTAAACAGCAGTACAGAGCTGAATTTCATGCGTTCTGCAAAACCGCCAATAACCAGAGCCGGGGTAATAATTGCAAAAGTCATCTGGAACAGCATAAACAGGCTTTCCGGAATATCACCCTGCAGGCTGTCTTTACCTATACCCGCCATAAATGCTTTATCAAAGCTGCCGATAAAGGCATTACCTTCTGTAAATGCCAGGCTGTAACCAAATGCGAACCACAATATTGATGAAATGGCGGCAATGGCAAAACATTGCATGAGGATAGAAAGAACATTTTTGGATCGCACCAGACCACCGTAAAACATGGCTAGCCCGGGCAGGGTCATAAACAGCACCAGAGCCGTTGATGTTAGTATCCATGCCGAGTTACCTGAGTCCAGACTTGCCTCTTCGGCTAATGCTGGCAGGCTGACAAATAAAAGTAGCAGACTCGTAAGTCGCATTGAAAATAATTTCATAAAAGACTCCCTCCCATCCAGCGGGCATGCCCCTGTTTGGTGAATTCATTTTGTTTTTAGATTTTGATGTTTATAGAAATAGTGTTACGGCTAGATGCTCTAAAGCCCATAGTCTTTCACCTTTGGGTTTTTCCTTTTCCCTTTGACCTTTCTTCTGCTGTTAGAGCGCATCATGACCGGTTTCACCGGTACGTATGCGGATAACGCTTTCAAGCTCATGGATGAAAATTTTACCATCGCCAATCTTACCGGTGCCGGCAGAACTGACAATTGCCTCAACCACCGTATCGACCTGGTCTCCGGCAATGGCGATTTCGAGTTTTACTTTTGGCAGGAAATCGACGACATATTCGGCGCCGCGATATAACTCGGTGTGGCCTTTCTGTCGGCCAAAGCCCTTAACTTCGGTAACGGTAATGCCCTTGATGCCTATATCGGCAAGTGCATCCCTGACATCATCGAGCCTGAAGGGCTTTATTATTGCTGTTAACATTTTCATGATGATCCTCCTCGTGATCTAAGGGGCTGAGTTTGCCTTAGAATGAGGGGTAGTATCAAGGGCTAGGGAGTTCCAAGTAAAAGATAAAATCTGTTTTTGACGTTCAACCTGGAACCTGGAACCTGGAACTTGGGTCTTGAGTCTTTTTTACCCCAAAAAAAGGGGCGCCGTAGCGCCCCTGAAGTTCAATAATGAACAGGGAATAAACTATTTGTTGGTGAACTCCGGATAGGCTTCGAGGCCACATTCTCCGATATCCACACCTTCATACTCTTCTTCTGCACTAACCCGAATGCCCATGACCATCTTAATGATGCCCCAGGTGACCAGGCTTGCACCAAATGACCAGGCGAAGATAACAGCCATGCCTGTGGCCTGAGTGACATAAGTAGCGTCAGTGTTGAATATTGGTACAACCATCAGGCCGAAGATGCCGACTACACCATGAACCGAGATGGCACCAACCGGGTCATCTATTTTCAACTTGTCCATAGTGATGATGGCGAATACGACTAACACACCACCGACCGCGCCGATTAAGGTCGCACCAATAGGCGTAGGAGCAAGAGGTTCTGCTGTAATAGCAACAAGGCCAGCCAGTGCACCATTCAATGCCATGGTTAGATCAGCTTTGCCGAACAACATGCGTGCTGTCAGGATGCCTGCAACGACACCGCCAGCAGCGGCCATGTTAGTGTTAACAAAGACTGCAGCAACAGCATTCGCTTCGCCAACATTTGACAGTATCAGCTCTGAGCCACCGTTGAAACCGAACCAGCCCATCCACAGGATAAAGGTACCGAGAGTAGCCATCGGCAGGTTGGCTCCGGGAATGGCTCGAATTTCTCCATTTGGTCCGTATTTACCTTTACGAGCACCGAGTAAGAGTACACCTGCAAGTGCTGCTGCAGCACCACAGAGATGCACTACACCTGATCCAGCGAAATCCTGGAAGCCCATGGCATCAAGGAAACCACCGCCCCATTTCCAGTAACCCTGGAGAGGGTAGATGAAGCCGGTCATGACCACAGCAAATACCATGAATGCCCATAATTTCATGCGTTCAGCGACAGCACCTGAAACGATAGACATCGCTGTTGCGACAAAGACCATCTGGAAGAAGAAGTCCGACATACCTGAATAATAAGAGCCGTCATACCAGCCTTTTATATCGGTTGCTAACACTTCAGCAGGGACATTTTCAGAGCCACCAAACATAAATGACAGGTCAATGGCAGGGAAGTAGCCGTTACCGTCAGCAGGGTACATGATGTTGTAACCCATCAGCATATACATAATGCCTGCTATGGCAAACAGTACAATATTTTTTGTTAAAATTTCAGCCGTGTTCTTGGATCGAACCAGACCGGCTTCCAGCATGGCAAAACCAGCTGCCATCCACATTACCAGTGCACCGGTAATGAGGAAATAAAATGTATCCAGCGCGTAGCTTAGATTCTTAATACCTTCAATTGCTTCCACAATAAGTTCCTCGTTTATTGATAAAGTCGTTTATAACGCGTCAGTGTCAGTTTCACCGGTACGGATGCGCACCACGCGGTCAACCGGCGTAACAAATATTTTTCCGTCACCAATCTTGTCTGTTCTGGCAACATTGACTATGGCTTCAATGACCTGATCTACAACATCAGCATTGACTGCAATCTCAAGTTTTGCCTTAGGCAGAAAATCAACAACGTACTCAGCCCCACGATAGAGCTCAGTGTGTCCCTTCTGGCGACCAAAACCTTTCACTTCGGTTACAGTCATGCCAGTAATACCAATTTCTGACAGGGCGTCACGCACGTCGTCAAGCTTGAATGGCTTGATAATGGCTGTGATTAATTTCATCTTTAAATACTCCTTGTTAATATGTTCAGGCAGGCTGTAATATTCAGTACAGCTCCCTGCTGGTTCATGACATCAAAATGTAGATAATGTGATCTCGTTTTGTATTAATGCAGATATCATGCCAATTGTGTGTGTGTAAAAAGTGTTATATATAACAATGAGGTAGGGGTTTTCATGTTCTTGTCTGGATCTTTTTTTGCACCTGCTTATATCAAGAAGGGCAGCCGGATTCACCAATCTGGTGCAGGTTGGACTTTGCTAAATCAGTTGATTTAATTATGAAAAGTGTGGATGATCCTGTCCATTATGGAAAATAAGAACTCACCCTCCGAAAGCTTTATCCGTTTCTTTGAGGCTGCACTGCCAGCAGGACTGGCCGCAGCCGTTCGAGACAACCTTCGTGCAGCAGCCAGCAGCGCTTTCGATAAGATGGATCTGGTTAGCAATGAAGAGTTTGAAGTTCAGAAGCGTGTGTTGCTTCGAACCAGGGAGAAGCTGGAGCAGTTAGAACTTCAGGTAGCGGAGTTAGAAAAAAAGATGCGACAATAAAAGCTTAAACTGGCAGAGCATGTCCTGACTGCCAGTTAGATGAAAATATGGATCGACAAGGAATGTCGTTCACTACACAACAAAGGAAAGGATTCCAGCTATGTCTCTCGCAATTATCTACTCGCGCTCAGCAGATGGAGTGGTATCCCCACAGGTATTTGTAGAAGTGCACCTGTCCAACGGCTTGCCATCACTGAGTATTGTTGGGTACAATTAACCCTAATGTATTCCTCTATAATATCAATTAGTTAAGGTGAAAGTGTGAATTCTATAGAAAAGAAATTACAAATAATTCTTTTAACACTTTGCCTTGCCTCAATTTTCGCATCCGCATCAGAACCATTCACCGCAAAGGTAGTAGCTGTCACAGACG